>JBDHYS010000023.1:0-10211 GCA_039811505.1 Paludibacteraceae bacterium
CGAAAAGAGGTGATTAACGAGCAGGAACTTTTGCAATATATGATTGAGAATCCGGATTTCAAATATTTAAGCGATATCAAACCCGATATGCACAAAGAGTTTGTGGAGAAAGTGGGCGATCGTTATTTTTCTACGTTGAAAAAAATGGGAGCTCAAACTGCTGAAGCAAATGTCAATGCTGGAATTGCTGCCGCACATCAAATTGTTGATTATCTGAAAAATGGAAATCAAAAATACAGAATAAATAAATAGTGTAAAGAATTTGTGAATTAGTAAAAATAACCGTCGTATTTTGTTTGAATATGACGGTTTTTTTATCACAATATTTTCACACCCACCAATTGATCGTATCTTCCACCCCAAGGACGATAATAGACATAAATTGCATATTCGTTTTGTGTTTGCCAATAACTGCCATCAATAGGGCGGAGTGTAACTTGATTGCTTCTGTTGGGTACGCACCAAAATTGATAATTATAACCTCCTTGTTTTAGAAGTAGTGTTTTTGAGTAATTTAAATTGTAGCTATCGTAATTCATTAAATTTGTTTCGTTCAGTTGGTTGTAATTCCATTCTCCACCAATATAAATAGCACCATCAAAAAGTGCCTTTTTTACAGCCAAATTAAGATGAACAAACATATAATCAGCCTCAACTGAGCTATCGTAACCGTTTTGATAATTTACAATAAATCGTCCGTTCACATCTGAATCGGATTCATATACACTGTTGGAACGTGGATGTGTTTCGGCTAAAAAAACTTCATAATGTGGACGGATAAATTTTATGGTGTTAATCCGTTCATCGTAATTGTAAATAGACGAAAAATCAAATCGTAAATACTCATTTCCACCTTCAAAAATCAATTTCGAGTTGTTTTTATACGAGAATTTGTCGTTTGAAATATAAGTTGGTTTCAAATCGGTAACGGCATTATCCAAACGGTTGTTTTGCCGCACTGTCAATTTTATTTCCGAATTTGGATCTTGTATGTTTAATCCTCTTGTAAGTATATCAAAATCAATCTGTTGTAGTGAGTTATTTATCTCTTTATCCGTATTTCCTCTAACGCTTCCTTGAACTTCAACTTTTGAATCTAACACATAAAAACGCATTTGAGCTACAGGTTTTTCTTTGAAATTATCTTCATAAATTTGCACAATATAATTTCCCGAAACAGTAAATTTTGTATCATCGTTTGGAAGTTGAAACTGATAATTGGTATATAGAAATGTGGTGTTTACAGATAGTTTTGCCTCTTCGATTGTTCCATTTGCAAACCCACGAATAAATTCTGATGAAGATAAGGAAGATTCGCTCCAGTTGGCATTACAGTGCTTAATAACATAATTATACGTCAAAATATTATGTGACATTTCATCAAAACTGATTGTTAAAACATCGCTGCTTTTATCCAAATAAATTATGGGTAAAGCCAATGGATTTCCATTGTTTGCCACTTGAAGAGTTTTTATATTGGAATCAAAAATCGTTGTATAATATTTTGAGTTGGAAAAAAGAAATTGTGATAAAAACAGTAGGTTCACAATCCATAAAAGAAGGATTTTATTTAATTTCATGATAATGTTTTTTTTGAGGGGAAACTAAAACCAGCTAATAATTTGCATACAATATTACATATTTAATCTTGAATGATACCCATTTAAAACGAAAAATGTTGAAATTATATGAGATTCCAACATTTTTTATTCAAAAATCGTATCTGTTACATTCCAAAGCTATGCAAATCAATTCTGTCCATAAAGTAACTTATCAGACCGACAAAAAGAATACCTAATGTGCAAGCAATCAGGCTTATTTTGTTAAATATTTCTGTCTTTATTGGTTGGATTGGATTTTCGTCTTTATCCAAAAACATTGCTTTTATAATGATTAAATAGTAATAAAGTGAGATAATCGTATTCAATACGGCAATCAGCACAAGAATATAATATCCATTTTCCAATGCCGCTGCAAACACAAAAAACTTACTAAAGAAACCTGCAAAAGGCGGAATTCCACCCAAAGAAAATAGTGACAGCATCATCACAAAACTCAACTTTGGATTGGTGCTGTACAATCCTTTGTAATCGCTGATATTGAGTTTTCCTGTTTTGTTTTCGATGCTCGTTACCACGCCAAAAGCAGCTAAATTTGAAAACACATAGACAAGGATAAAATAGACCATTGTCGTCATTCCAAATGAAGTCCCTCCGATAATAGCCAACACAATATATCCAGCTTGCGAAATAGACGAAAAAGCCAAGAAGCGTTTAATGTTTTGTTGGCGAAGAGCAAATAAATTGGCAATTGTGATGGTTACGATGATAATTCCATACAAAATTGGTTGCCACTGCGCAATTAAATTTCCAAAAACTTTATAAAGAATGGTTGTGAAAACAAAAACTGCAGCTCCTTTTGATACGACCGAAAGATAGGCTGTAACGTTTGTTGGTGCTCCTTCATACACATCAGCTGCCCACAAATGAAATGGAACGAGAGAAATTTTAAAGAATAATCCCGAAATAAAAAATACAAATGCCATTATTTGAAGTGGATTTGCACTTATTTTCATCGGCATATCGGCAAAATAAAGTGTCCCGACAGAACCGTAGAGATATGAAATCCCAAACAACATTATTCCCGATGAAAAAGCTGCCAAAAGAATGTATTTTGCTCCAGCTTCTGCCGATTTTTTACTGTATTTTTCAAATGCTGCAAGTGTAGCCAATGGAATGGAAGCCAACTCCAAACCGAGATAAAACAATAAAAAATGTCCGCTCGATAGCATAAAATACATTCCGAGAAGTGTTGTCAGCGTAAGGAAATAATATTCTCCTTTTTTGTTGTTTTGTTTGTTCCCATCAAAAACTTCTTTGGCTTGCAAAAAGATAATTAAAGTTGCAATGTTCAAAATGTTTTTCACCACTCCAAGCATCGGATAATGCTCATACATTCCACCAAAAGCAACGCCTTCTGCAGATGGAAAAAGGTTGTAAATGGTGTGAATTGCAAATGCGATAATTACAATTGGTTGAAAATATTTCGACCTTTTTTCTCCAAGGATTAAGTCAAAAACAAACAAAAAAAGGATTATTAACAACAGCGAAACTTCGCTACGCATAAATAAAAAATTATCCAAATAGTTCATTCGTATGTTAATTAGTATATTATTTTAAAATTCTTTTGAAAACGTTTTTTTTATCTCCCTAATTGAGCCATTAAATCACCCAAACTGTTGTTTATCATATCCGAAAGTCCTAACGGGAATGATCCAATGTAAACAATTCCACCTATAAGTATAATCACCGCCAATCTTTCAAACCAAACTGCATCGGTAAGTTTTTCATGATCTGGATTTTGAATTGGACCTTGTAAAAATTTTCCTACCATTCGGAGTATATAAACAGCAGTAGAAACAATTGCTGAAATGGCAACAATCGTAAGAATGCGTCTAAACACATCTTCGTGTTCAAATGAACCGATGAAAATGGTCATTTCGGCTGCAAATCCACTTAAACCCGGAAGTCCTAATGAAGCCAAACCGCCAATTACAAAAGCAACGCCGAGAAATGGAATTACTTTTAACAATCCGCTCATTTCGGTAATCATTCTTGTGTGCGTTCTGCCGTAAATCATTCCGATAAGAGCAAAGAAAAGTGCTGTCATTAAACCGTGTGATAACATTTGAAGCACTGCTCCTGTCATAGCCGTTTGTGTGAGCATAACGATAGCAAATAACACCAAATTACAGTGGCTAACGGAAGAATAAGCATTAATATATTTCAAATCTTTTTGATGAATGGCAGCCAAAGCTCCATAAAAAACACCAATTCCTGTCAATACTAAAAATATCGGAGCAAGATCTTTTGCCGCTTCGGGCATCAAATAGATGGATACACGAAAAGCACCGTAACCTCCCAATTTCATCAAAACGCCGGCATGAAGCATCGAAACGGCTGTTGGTGCAGCAGCATGACCATCAGGCGACCAAGTATGGAATGGAAACAAAGCTCCTAAAACGCCAAACCCAAAAAAAGTAAGAATGAAAAAGAAATATTGTTGTTGAATTGGAATGTGTATTTTTACAATTTCCAATATATTCATTGTGGTAGCACCGGAGCTAAAATATATTCCTAAAATCCCAACCAACAGAAAAGCAGATGCTCCCATCAACATCAAAGTCAGTTTCATAGCAGAATATTCTTTTCTTCCACTTCCCCAAATTCCAATCAATAAATACATCGGAATAAGTGCCACTTCATAAAACATAAACATTGTGAACAAATCGGTGGTAATGAAAAATCCAAACACACCCGTTGACAACAATGAAAACCATAAGAAAAATTCTTTTGTAAGTGGTTCTATTTTCCATGAAACAAATGTTCCAGTCAATACAATTATGGCAGAAAGAGCCAACATTGCAACCGAAACACCATCAACTCCCAATGAAAATGCAATGTTGAGCGGTGCGTACCATATTACAGACGAGGTGAAAAGCATCGTTTCCGAGGCGCCATTGTTCCGAAGTGAAAGATACTCAAATGTCAAATAGGCTGCTGCTACTATCAGTGTGACACTTCCTACTGTCATTATGGTAAGAATTTGTTTCCGATTACGCGCTGCAAATAATAAAAGCATCATTAAAATCGGTATCAGTATAAATACAAGCAGAAAATTCATGTGAATATATTATTTTTTTGTATTAATTAAATTTGAAAAATAACTTCATTTACTTTTTTAGACAAACAATGATAACGCTGTGATTAACAATGTCCCAAGTAAAAATACCCATGCATACCATTGAATACTTCCCGATTGGAATTTTCTTGTTTTCAATGAGCTCCATCCTGTGATAGAAGCTAATCCGTTTATTGCTCCATCTATAATATGTCTGTCGAACCATGCAAATGGTCGTGAAATTCCGTTGAAAATAATTTTTTTAGTTACAAAAAGATACACCTCATCAATGTAGAATTTGTTGTAAAGCGTGTTGTAAACTCCACGCATATTGTTTGCATATATTGCGGGTTTTTTGCTCTCATTTTTATACAATAATGTAGCTAATCCAATAGCCACCAACGCTACTGCTATGCTTAATCCTGCAATTTTCCAATCCAAATGAATTATATATTCGGAATGAGATGCTGTTACGAATTTTCCAAACGGAATGAGACCTCCAACAACTGTAATTGTTGCTAAAATTAAAAGCGGTAAAGTCATCGAAAGTGGACTCTCGTGTGGTTTGTGTGTACTTTGTGCTTTGTGTTCTTTTCCCCAGAATATATTGTAGTAAAGTCGGAACATATAAAATGCTGTTATTCCGGCTGTAATTGTCATCCAAATTCCCATGCCGTTGCTGAAATGATAAGCAGCTGTGAGAATCTCATCTTTACTGAAAAAACCTGAAAATGGCGGAATACCTGCAATGGCTAAACATGCGATTAAAAATGTGATGTGTGTGATAGGCAGATATTTTCTCAATCCTCCCATATCTTTCATTTCATTACTATGAACAGCATGAATAATAGAACCTGCACCTAAGAAAAGCAACGCTTTGAACATTGCATGGGTAAATAAATGGAACATTGACGACATATAACCCAATGCTCCGTGATCATCTGAATTCAAATTCATGCTGGTACTTACACCTAACGCAACCATCATAAATCCAATTTGCGAAATAGTGGAAAAAGCTAATACTCGCTTAATATCTGTTTGTACAATCGCAATTACTGCTGCAAACATTGCTGTAAATGCACCCACGTAAGCAATTCCTTGAAGCACTTCGGGTGTAAATCCGATGTAAATTGGGAAAAGACGAGCAACCAAATAGACTCCCGCAACAACCATTGTTGCGGCATGAATTAATGCTGAAACAGGTGTTGGACCTTCCATTGCATCTGGAAGCCAAATATGAAGAGGGAACATTGCCGATTTTCCGGCACCACCAATAAAAATTAAAGCCATCGCCCAAGTCAATGCGGATGCACCCATGAATGAAGCTCCCGTTGCACTGTTCAAAACGCTCATATCATTTCCCATCAAACTATTGAAATCAAATGTTTGGGTAAAATACGAAAGCACCAAAATTCCTATCAAAAAGAAGAAATCGGCAAAACGGGTTACTATAAATGCTTTTTTAGAGGCGGCAACTGCTGACGGTTTGGTATAATAAAATCCAATTAAAAGATACGAAGAAACACCAACTAATTCCCAAAAAATATACATTTGGAAAATGTTTGTTGCTAAAACCAATCCTAACATTGAGAATGAAAAGAGAGAAAGAAACGCATAGTATCGTTGGAATCCGCGTTCTCCTTTCATATAGCCCAAACTGTAAATATGCACCATTAAGGAAACTGTAGAAACTACAACCAACATCATTACAGAAATAGGATCTATTAAAATTCCTAAGTCAATGTGTAGATTTTTACCAACATTCAACCAAGTAAAATTATGTGCAACTACGGTATTCCAAATATCACCAACTTTTTGAGTTGTAAAATAATCGAAAACAGTGTAATATGAGATTAGCGTTGTCAATCCTAACGAAACAGTTCCGACCATTCCTGCAACAAATGGTTTGAGCTTTGTTCCAAGAAGTCCAATTGCCAGAAATGTCAACAATGGAAGTAGTAAAATTAAAAAGGTGTATTCCATATCTATTTTTTCTATATAATATATTATTACATTGTGAATTAAGAGAATTTTATTCCTTTATTCTTTCATGCTTTGAATATTATCAACTTCTGCATTACCGAATTTTCGATACACATTAATAATTATTGCTATCGCTACGGCAGTTTCACAAGCTGCAATAGCAATAACAAAAAGAGCATAAAATAATCCCTCTGTATTGTCTGGAAATAAATAACGGTTGAAAACGGCAAAATTCAAATCAACAGCATTGAGTATCAACTCAACGGAAATTAACATCATAATCAGATTTTTACGAGTGAAAAATCCATACACGCCCGCAAAAAACATAATCAATCCCACCAATAAAAAAGGCAATATTGGCATTGCACCACCAGACATATTTATAAATAATTCTCCCATAATGTGTGTTATTTATCTAAATCGTTTGACTCTTCTTCAATGTTTTTCTCTTTTCTGGCTATCAAAATAGCACCCACAATACATGCAAGCAACAGTACACTCACAACTTCGAATGGGAGCAAATATTGGTATTTTTCAGTTCCCATCATTTTGTTTCCCAAATCTTGCATTGTCATTTCTTGAGATGTTACATAATGATACACTCTGGTAACGTTATTTACCACAATGTATCCGATAAGCAACAATCCGCTTGCAGCCAAAACTACCGATGCAATGGTTTTTCCTTTGGTTCGTGCTGAAACAATATCTCCTGGTTTATGTGTAAGAAAAATTGCCATGATAAACAGCACCATAATTCCACCCGCATAAACTGTAATTTGCACCGTGAAAAGGTAGTAGTAATTTAGCATTAAAAACAGTCCGGCAGTTGATAGCAAAACCAACAATAAATAGGTCGCAGCGCGAATAACTCTTTTGCTTGTAACAGCCAAAATTGAAGAAAAGGCAATTACGATTGCTAAAATGTAAAATATAATTTGCTCTAACATAATAGTTTAAATAATGAAAACTTTTATACTTTCTGATTTTTAATTTTTATTCTCTCCGTTTGAGACTTCAAGTCCTGCTTTATCCTTTTTTATTGTTACATTTTCCTTTTTTTCCCCTTTCTCTTCTACTTTCTTTTCTGTGGCAACTTTCTCAACAGTTGGAGGTTTTGCAGCTTCCGGTTTCTTTTTCTCCCGCAATTTTGAGCCGGGCATATTAATTTGATGTACTAATTTGCTCTTATCAAACACAGCACCTTCAAAATTATTGTTGAAAATTATAGCATCAGAAGGGCACGTAATAACACATAAATTACAAAATGTACACATTCCATAATCCCAAATATGCTTGTTCAACGCTTTTTTCTTTTTGCCATCTTCCATTTCAATCATATCATGCGTTACGGTAATGGTTCCGTTGGGGCAGTTTATCATACAGATACCGCAAGCTGTACAAGCATGTTCGTTGTTTTCATCGTGTGGCATAATCAGTTCCGACCGCCAACGATCTGAAATTACGAGTGTTTCTCTGTTTTCAGGATATTCCATGGTTACTTTTTTTCGCCAAAGCTCCGTCCAAGTAACCCGCATACCGCCTAAAAGCGATTTTACACCGGTATAAATTCCGGAAATATATGTTATAAAAGGATTATTCATTCGTTAATTGTTTAATTAGCCTATTAAAAATCTTTCTTTTTTTCTAAACGAATCCGTTTTTATTAAGGTGTTGTTGCACTAAAAAGTGATGGAAACCAATCTGTTAGAGTCCAACCGGCAAGTACCATTAACACCATTATTAATATGTTTACCAAATTAATCGGCAATAAATATTTCCATTCTAAGTTCAGTAATAAATCAATTCGTAAGCGTGGAAATGACCAACGCACCCAAAGACTCACAAAAACCAATATCATCGCTTTTCCAAAGAACCAAACATACGATGGAATGTACCACATAATTTGGTTAAACGCGTCAAAACCTTTGATTTGAATTGGCATCCAACCACCTAAAAACACGGTTGTGGCAATGGCGGCAATAATAAACATATTGAGATATTCAGCCAAATAGAAAAATCCAAATTGCAATCCGGAATATTCTGTATGATAACCTGCTGTTAATTCACCTTCTGCTTCCGGAAGGTCAAAAGGTCCACGATTTGTTTCGGCATGTCCCGAAATTAGGTAAATGACAAACGCAATCATTGCCGGAATGTGCCCGTTGAATAAATTCCATACGTAACGCTGGTTTTCTACAATGGTAGAAAGTTGCATTGATCCGCTCAAAACTACAATTGTCATCAATGCAAATCCTGCCGATAATTCATAACTCACAAATTGTGCTCCGCTTCGCATAGCTCCAATCATCGAGTATTTATTGTTGCTTGACCATCCTGCTAATAAAACACCAATAATACCGATGGAAGAAACTGCCAAAACATACACAATTCCCACGTTAAAATCTACTGCCTGCAAACCTTGCCCGAACGGAATAGCTCCAAAGGCTAGAACCGATGAAACAATTACAAAAAACGGTGCTGCAATAAATAAAAATCGATCGCTACTTTCGATGTGAATAAGCTCTTTTATTAAGATTTTTATCATATCGGCAATACTTTGGATAATTCCATATTTTCCTAATCTGTTTGGTCCCAAACGAGATTGAAAAAAGGCGGTAACTTTACGTTCGATATAGATTAATGCCAGTGCAATAATGGCGTAAGCAGCCAAAATAGCTAATAAAATAAGTGCACCCTCAATTATAGTAGCCCAAAATGAAGAAAGATTTCCTCTTAAAAAGTTACTAATGGTTGAAATTAATCCATCTAATTCAAGGGGTTGTGAATATTTTAACAACATATATCGTATTTAATTCAGAATTTAATATTAAAAAAAAACAGTTGAATCTTTATTATCTATCAATGTCAGGAATCACATAATCCATAGAACCACCAATACCGATAAAGTCGGTCAGTTTTTCGTTTTTACTGATCAACGGCATTACAGAAACTGCTGCTAACGATGGAGAACGGAATTTTATCCGATAAGGAAATTTATCTCCTTTGCTCTCAATAAAAACAGAAAATTCCCCTTTCCCTGCCTCTACACTCTGATAATATTGTCCTTCGGGCAAGCGAATAATTGGTTTTACTTTTGCTAAAATTTCACCATCGGGAATATTGTCAATAAGTTGCTCAATAATGTGAAGCGATTCTTCAATTTCGTCCAATCTGTTCAGGTAACGTGCATAAGAATCTCCTTCGGTGCGGATTATTTCTTTGAATCCAACTTTATTATACAGTGAATATGGTTTGTGTTTTCTGACATCACACGACCAACCCGAACCTCTTCCGGCAGGTCCCGTTACGCTATAATTTATAGCATCTTCCAATGAAAGATTACCCACTTTTTTCATTCGTCCAAGTGCAATGACGTTGTGCGTAAAGAATTTTTCATATTCTATCAATCTTCTACGCATATAAGGAATAAATTCTTTTACGTCTTTTTGAAAATCAGGATAAATATCAAACATTACTCCACCAATCACATTTTGATTCACGATTAAGCGTCCGCCGCACGTTTTATCAAAAATATCCAACACATGCTC
>JBDHYS010000024.1:0-10048 GCA_039811505.1 Paludibacteraceae bacterium
CCACATGTATCGCATTTGATTTTTCAGTAAATTCACCATTTTTACTTGCAGTAAGATAAAAGTAGTAATCAGAATTGCCCTCCAACCCATCAACTAAATGGGTTGCAGCAATTCCTACATTTTTATTTGTAAAGTTTGGCAGTATATGTTCTTCTACGGCTTGAGTTCCTATTGAAACATCATCAATCACAATACTTCCACTTGATGCCGGTCTTAAAAACACAAACTTAAGGGCTTTGCAAGCTCCAAGTTCAGAATCATCTATTGTGATATTACTTGCACTTGTAGAAATGGGGGATATTTGTTTTGCAAGATTCCAACCAACACCATCGTTTGAAGTAAATATTTGAAGTGAGAAGCCTCCGCCTAACGTACTTCTTCCTCTATACCAAAAACTAACTTGTTTTATATTTTTATCATAAAGCGGTGTTTGAAGATATTCTGTATCACCAGAAAGAGAGACTGCTGGTGAAGATGTTCCATAAAAACCACTTGCCGTAGAATAGGTCAAATTTCCATTCCATCCGGCAGGAAGAGTACCTCCATTAAATCCGAACGCTTCGGTTTCAATATTTTCTCCTTTTGATAGTGAATAAACAGTTAAATAATAGGTATCGGGAGTGAAAAGTTCTGAATTCCAAGCCCAATTTGCAATAAACGAATTTTCAGTTACTTCAGTAGCTTCAATGGCAATTGGAGCGAACATATTAAATGTATAGGCAAGCGTATTGACCTGAATTTCATTGGAGAAGTCGGATACAACAAGACCATTTACTGATTTTACTCTATAGAAATATGCTGTTTCACTGTAAATGTTATCTATGGTTACAGAAGTCGCTAAACCAACATCTTTGTTATGGTAATCTTGCACATAAATTGTTTCATTCACGTGAACTGTGTAAACATCAAGTAGGTATTTGGTTACGTTAGACACGCTACTCCAATTAGCTGTAAATGAAGTAGCTGCTACATCTGTTGCCGCCATTGCAACAGGCGTTTTTATTTCTCCAAATTTAAATGTAATCACGCCGCTTGTTTCTTTAATATTGGTAATAGGTTTATCAATATCGATTCCGTTTCGCAGAGTAAGATTAAGAGATGTAACATTCTTTGAACCGGGATATGTATCACCAGCCAACGATTGAGTTGTAGATGATGCAACTCCATCTGCTTCAATAATATCAACTCCCATTGAATTCGGATTGTTATTCACTGTATTATAATTCCATGTACTTGAATTATAGTAAACTCGTGTAGCCAACATTCCTTTACCGGGTAAAAATGTATCCCATCCTGTTTTTTGACGGTTTTCAAGCATAAAAAATTCGACAGGATTCGGATTGGCTCCATTTAAATTATGGGTATTAGTTGATGAAACCAAATACGCTTTATTACTTGTGTTCAGAGCTTCCAAAGTTCCATCTTGTGGTGAGTTTAAGAAAATAGGAGTCAGCCAATTTAGATAAAATCTTTCGTACGCCGAATAAGCCGGTGGTGTCCTTCCATCGTTCAAGTAAGGACCGGCATCCATCACGTCCCAATAATCTAATGTAAAATGAGTTGCTCCGTCCGTGGCATAAAAATCGGGTAAACCTAAAACATGACCAAATTCGTGTACAAAAGTGCCAATACCACACATAGAGCTTCCACTTCTCCCTTTTAATTCCGAAGTACACGCATAATCAAAAATTATTTTTCCATTAAATTTTGTATTGTAATTTGCCAATGACCACCGATGGGGCCAAACAGTGTTGGCAGGACCGCCTTCGGCTTCATTGTATCCAGCATAGTAGACAAAAACATTGTCCACAAAACCATCATTATCCGTATCATATTGCGTAAAATTCACACCGTCAAGATTTGCTAATGTGCATGCATCAATAATCATTTGACGAGGATTTTTATCATCTCCACTTGAATTATTACCACCATAATAAGCCATATTTTGAGGTAAAGTATAAGGTCCAACTACATCAAAAATAGGATCGAAAGCACCAGTCGAATTATCTCGAAAATAATCTTTTGCTGAACCGGTTCCGCCGTTTGTGCTGTAATTATTTTGATTTAGCAAGTTAGTAAATGCAGTTTGAGGATTAGCCGTTACAAAATTCTTATCAGAGAAATTAACTAAAATAACCAAAGAACGTGGATTTCCATTCAGAGGATAGGACTTTTGTGGCTCCGTTGTGGCGGGTGCTTTCTGTCTTACTGATTTTTGAATTTGATGTGCTGCTTTAATCATTTCCATAAATTCGGACGCAGGAGTGAGTGATTCTACAAATTGTTGCTCTACTAATGTTCGCTTATCAAGATTTTTGGCTCGAACAGAGGTAATTTGTGTTTTTCCATCCACATCAAAAGTTGCATAATTAAAAAAACCGCTCCCATCTTCTTTGATAAGATAACCATCGGTAGTTGTTCTGTAATGGAAAAATTCATCGCCACGTAACAGTATTGTAATTTCACTGCCATCTGGTTGGGTTATGAGAATGGGTTCTTTATAGGCAGGAACTGCATTCAATAACTCAAATGAAAATAAAATTATCAATAGGAATAAAAAATTTATTTGTTTCATATTATTTAGTAAGAAAGATTAATATAAAGATATTATGTTTTTTAATGTACAGTAAGATAATTTGCTTTGCACCAAATTGTATTCAATAATTTCTTTTACTCTCCGAAAACGTGCTTTTTACTTTTTATAAAATAAGAAAAACCACTCGTCTTGAGTAGTTTTTCTATAATACTTTTTACTTTGAAAATCTCAAGGCTGTAAAAATAGTAATTTTTTGTGAATTAATATACTATTTGTACAACAAATTTGATTGAATAAAGTTGATTAACGGATAACTTTTACAGTTTCTGATTTTGCACCATCAAATTTTAAGATATAAATGCCTCTATCATTTGTATTTGGGACAATGAAATCACCCGAAGTTGGCAGTTTATAATCTCCAATTTTTTGTCCTGCTGCATTGAATAAAGCTACTTTTGTAAATTCAGATGGATAATTCACTCTAACGCCGTTATTTACTTTGCTAATTTTCAAATCAGAATGTTTTGTATTGTTTACAGAAGTCATCTCTCCTTGACGCACAGGAACATTCAGTTTAATTCCGTGTGAAGCCAACACAATCTCTCCGCTACGACCTGTTACACCTTCCGGAAGAGTTTCAGCTGCAAAGTAAAACACCACCACATTGTACTCTTCATAAAAATCATCGGCAAAATCAAAATCCACAATCCAATCCGGTGCATCTTCGATCCATAAATCAGTTTGCTCTTCATCCATATTATAAGCAGAATAAAGGAATAAATCCGGATATGTATCATTCTCAACAATTCCCCAACCTCCTTCTACAGGATAATTGATAGAACTTTGTGTTTCATCAAAGAAAGCTAAACAATTAAACATTCCGTTGTATTGGATGTATAAATCAGCTTGCGGAGTATTGGGTGCGTTGGTATAGCCAAATGTGGAAACAGCCAAATCCTCACCATGAAGCGTATAAGACGATCCTCCAAAACCATCATTTAAACCAAAAAGGAAACGGAAATTCCACGTAGCATCAAAACCTTTAATAATAACCGCAACAGGAGCTTCTGTACCTACCACAACGGGCATCGGGGTAATAAAACCATCTTCTTCTGCTTCAAACTTAAATATAAACGCACCTTGTGTATTATAAGTTTTTACAAATTCAGTTGTAGATGACTCTGCAATTAAATCGCCCAAAGAGCCATCTTCATTTATATAATACATTTCTAATTTCATTTCGCCACCTTCCGGAACTGCCGTACCACCTGTTTCAAAAGCCAATGCAGAAATGCTCTCAAGATACAGCGGAGAAACTAATTGAGGAATCACTTGCATTACACCCACACAAGCACCCTTATCATTTGAATAAATAGGTCCAAAGGCATTATTTCCACCAAAACCTGAGTATAAATTTCCACTGGTTGGTCTATTAAGGTGCATATTTGCCAATGTAAATGCATCAAACTCTTCAGTCCCATCAAAATCAGTTCCGTCTTCAGTTAAACTTCTTTCAATGGAAGAAGCCATACCATAACTAAATTCACTGCCTTGTCCCATAAAAAAAGTTGCTGTTTCTTCACCGGCAGTAGTTTTTAACATAGGAATATAATTAATATATCCTGCGGGGGTAATGTCAGACACAAAATTTAATGTACCATCTTCTTCTAATTCACCTTCTACTGCAGTGCTATTAGGTTTATCCACTCCTTCGTAATAAAACCACTCAAAAGTAGCCGGTTTTTTACTTGTCCAGGGCCAATATTGCAGAGGAGTAATGGCAGGATAATGCAAAAACAAACCACTATACGATTTATAATCTCTTGTATATCCTCCGTAGAAAGCTCCATCTGGAAGAGGATATTGCGTAGCTAATGCGTCTGCCTTTAATGCTTCGTTTGCTTTTTTTGCTTTCACTGCAGCTTCTAACGAAGAGAAAGATGTAGCAACAACTTTTTCTGTGGAGATGGTTGCTTTTTGTGATTCTGTAGATCTTTGTAGATTTACATCATTTTTCTTTACTACTCTTGCATTTTGAGTTTTTGGTAACCTTGAGTCATTCATCGCTTTGTGCGATTGTGCCATTCCCACTACAATTAATAGTGAGAAAAACATTGTCATGTAAATTTTTTTCATAATGAATAAAATTTTAAATTAATAATTATTTTTAATAAAAAAGACATTCTATTTCATTGATAAAACAAACCATTTATTTTTATCATTTTTATTTTCGAAACGAATGGTTGTAGATGTTAATTTTATACCGCTTACTGAAAGAATATACTCACCTTCAAGAGTGTTAAGAAGTGTATTTGCTGCAAAATTTTTTATATAATTTTTTCCATTATCATTATCATTCTTTCCGTTTCTAACAAGCTGAACGGTATTTTCCTTTTTTATAAGGTCATATCCGATGTTTCCTTCTACTTTGGAAGTCCCTTTGCTCGACATAATGGCTAATGTAAATCCAAGATCTTTATTATTTACAAAGCCTATGTAATCTAATTTTCTTGTTGCTGCCACAACAGCTGAATTTATTAATTGATACGCCTCCATTATTGAAGCACTCATCATTTCCGGAGATGAAGTCATATTAAGGTATTTCTTTTTATTCAACATTTCATGAAACACTTCATTTGGCAATACCGCTTGAATCATTGCGTTGGCATCTTTATCGATACAAATTAGTTCGTTTCCATCTTCAGAAAGTTTAAAATCTTGGATAGACACATTGTTTACCGAAAAAGGATAAACAAACCGGATACCGTAATCGGTAACAATAAATGGCAGTTCATCGGCATCGTCAATTTCGGTTCCAACTTTTGGGATAGTTGTGAAAATGTGGCTACCACCATTTTTAAGTGTCAGCGTATCGTTTCCGTTCACAGTTAAGCGAAGTGGAACCATATTTGTTCCAAAAAGAGCAATGTTCATACTCCTAAGTTCAGTAAAATAGGTTTTCCAATCTTTTCCATTATCAAACCGTCTTAGAAGCGTGGTTGTTCCATTTTTCTTCCCTTTGAGTGTAATCAAATCTTGCGAAATAGCCACAATTAAAAATTCATAATCGCCTCCTAATCCTACACCGTCAGATGACCCGCTTGATGGATCAACAGGGTCAGAAAAAAGGTGAAAAATATCGTTGTATGTGTCGAATGTAAGAACGGGTCCCATATCGCTAATTACTCTCCAATATCCGTTGGCTTCGGTGTATGTGTTTTTTAAATATTGATTATCGGAAGCCATTTTTGCCTCTTTGGATGATATAAAATTGACCAAAAATACTACTCCAGCACTTTCTCCATTTGGAAAATATTCCATAATCCATCCATTTTCAGCAGATCGAAGAAGGTCTGTTATATCGCTGATGGATTTATTAAGTCTAATGGCTGCTGATTCTTCAAAAAGATTTTCCTCCACCCTTGAACAGGACGTAGTTATTCCGATTACTAAAAAAATCGTTGCTATATAAGATATTATTTTTTTCATCTTCGCCTTGTTAGTTATTAAAACTGTTAATTTCATTTTTACCTTCTAAAATCGCTTCGTTTACTTTAGCTTGTCTTCCTCTCACATTACTTCTTAATACGTCCAAATCAATATTCCATTGTTCCGAAAGCCATTTTTTTGCAATTGAAATTTTATCTTTTATTATTACATCGCCTTTAATCGGTTCGTTGTTTGGTCCGGGTTTCGCTGCTTGTTTTAGCAGTTCGTTCCACCATTTGTCAGATTTGGTAATGTAGCAAGATATCACTTCTACAAAATCTTCACGCGGTTGGCTGCTTCCATAGGCTGTAATAAATCCAAGTGGAGCATATTTTGAGTGATCGCGTATTTCCATTTCAGACGTACTGTTTTTATCTTCTCTTTCTTGCCAATACATCGGGTCATAATATCCGGCTGAAAGCGTTTCAAAAACCTTTGGAATAGCTTTTTGTTGATGTAAAATGTGCATAAACTCATGGTGCATCGTGTGAAAATAATATTCATTATTAAATTCAATATTATCTGCTTTCAGTTGATTGCAGTCATACAAAGTTACTTTTATTCCACCTTCAGCAGTTCCTAATATTCGTGTTCCCTGATTTGGATTGTAGGCTGCACTTCCGATTAAGTGTATCATTCGAGGTCCGTATTTTCTTAAAAACTCAGGATTTACAACCTCTCCATACACATCAAACCAAAGGTATTTTATTAGAATTGCCATCTCCTCTGATTTTTCCAATTTTGTAGGAACAAGGTTGTAGTTGGTGTTGGAACCCACATCTTGCATTCTGTATCGGAAATCGAGATTATAAACATCCAAAAAACTTGCATTTAGCCATTTTTCAAACGCATTATACGTTTCTTGTTCATCAGAAAATATCGATTCTGTGAATTTATTATCCTCATTGTTGCAAGACGCCAAAAAGCCAAGAGCAACAATGAAAAATATATATTTTGATAGTTTATTTACGTATTTCATTTCGATAATCAATTTAAATTGTTTTTAATAAACTAATGTCATAACCAAGCTATTGTCCTTTGGAGGAACTGAGCGAGGATTTGGTTGTAAACCGGCACCAACCACATCTTGTGGTATTTGAATTGCACGTCTATCATCATCGTAAGGCAATGTGATTTCTCTTTTCTCTCTTCCCACTTTTTAGTGATTACAATACCGAATCTTTTCAAATCGAACCAACGATAACCTTCAAACAATCTTTCAAGCCTTTTGAAATGAAGAACGCAATCGATATATGGTTTTTGTTCGGCAGTAACAATAAACTCAGGACTTAATTCAGTGGTGTTGAAAGGCATCACAAAATCTGTTCTTGAAGAGATATAAAAACTCAGAATATTTTCTTTTGTAAGTGCTGTTGTGGCTTTATGAGATTTATTCCAGAACTGCAAATCTTGAACTGCTTTTTCAATTTCTCCCATCATTATTCTTGCCTCTGCACGGTGTAGCAACACATCATCTGTTGTAAATTCAGTCCTTACAATGTGTGGATAACCAATTCCAGCAACTTTATCTGTGTATTCAAAAAGTTCGTCCACTTTTGGGATAACAAGTCCGTATTCTTGTCCATACGTCCAAACCCAACCGCTAA
This sequence comes from Paludibacteraceae bacterium, assembly GCA_039811505.1. Lineage (GTDB taxonomy): Bacteria > Bacteroidota > Bacteroidia > Bacteroidales > Paludibacteraceae > UPXZ01. The sequence goes on from JBDHYS010000024.1 coordinate 7,633, forward strand.
GGAAAGGCGGACGACCACCCCAAGTGGGACCCGCTCCATTGATCGTGCCATTTAATGCTGTCCCATTCATCGCATAACGATAGCGAGCAAATCGGCGTGCATAAACAGAATACGTTGGGATTAATAGTAAATTTGCCGGATTATCCGCAGAAATATAAACACTTGCTTCTGTTTCCGGATTAGAATATACGCCGCTCCAATCGCGTAGATGAGCAGAAGGATCGCCTGTTCCAAGAACAATATCGGCATATTCAATCACTTTTGGATAGTCTCTTTTGAAAAGATAGAATTGCGTTGCAAATGCGGCGGTTGCAGCTGTTGTAAAGTGATATTTTGGAATTTCATACGCTTCATCTTTTATCAGTTTATATCCATCTTCTATGTCTTTTTCGATAAGTTCATACACTTCTGCAACACTGTTTCGTTCATAAGTAGCCAAAACTTGTTTTTCGGGTTGCGTCATATAAGTAATTCCCAAATCACTTTTACTTAATGTTTCGTCTTTGTATGTTTTTGCAAAAATATTGACCAACATAAAATGAGAATATGCACGAAGAATCAATGCTTCTCCTTTTTGTGCATCCATATTTGTTTCATCTCCCGTTTCTTTCAACTTTTCTATTGCCTCAATTACTTGATTGGCAGCTGCAATTGATTGATAATAACTTTCCCAGATTGAATAAGGAGAGTCGCCTCCTGTGGAAGAAGACACATCATTCCATTCAAAAATTTCAGTATCCATTCTGTCGTAAGCATTCGTTTTTAATGTAGCACTTTCCGATCTGTTGTCAATTAAATTATCACCACTCAATTCGGTAACTAAAGCATAATTAACGGTAGGATAAGACGTTACAAGCAAATCCTTTATTTTCTGAGGTGAATCCAACATTGTTCTGTTATCGGGCATCACATCTAAAAAACTGTCGCAAGCATTAAATCCTATTATTATAAATAGAGCGACAATCACTGTATATATATTCTTTTTCATCATTATAAACTGCGTTAAAGATTAAAAACCTAATCGAAGTGCAAATGTAAATTGCTTTGGCATTGGCGTTGCAACTCCTCCGGAATTCATAAACTCAGGATCTTGTCCGTTTAATTTTTTATCGGCATACAAAAGTGCCATATTTGTAGCTTGAAGTTTGATAGATGCTGTATTGATATTTGCAAACTCTAACACCTTTTTAGGAATATCATACGAAATCGAAACTTCTTTTAAGCGGATAAAATCTCCTTTTGCTGTTCGTGCTGTCGAATAATTGTAAGCATTGTAAGCGTAGGAAAGATTATCTACATTTTGTAATTGACGCAAACTGGCAATTGTTGGGATGTTTGTAATTTTTTCATCACCCGGAAGCACCCATCTGTTTTTAAATTCTTTTGGATTAGCTGCCAAATCGGAATATCCTGCAAAAAATGCATTATCCATTCTTACCACATTTCCAAAAGCGTACGTCATTAAAACATTTAGTTTGAAACCTTTGAAAGTAAATAAATTTCCAAACGAACCGGAAATTGGCGGATCGGTTGATCCTTCATAAATCAGATAATCTATTTTTTCATTTTCTTGAAAATAAATATCCGAAATGGTTACATCACCACTTTCATTAATGAAAGTAGGAAGTCCTTCTTCGTTCAATCCTACAAAAGGAATGGAAAACAAAGCCCGTACTGGATATCCTTCCATCGGATAACCTGAGCCTGTGATAAGATCAATAACTCTCGATTTCGATTTCAAATCGGTAATTTTGGTCGTTTGATAGGTAAATACAAAATCTGTATCCCATTTGAAATTACGAGTTACAATGTTTTTAGTTTCTACGGCAAATTCAAATCCGCCCGATTGCATTGAAGCAACGTTTGCCCATTTTGCAATAGAACCGCCACCAATTCCCGTTGTATAAACTTGCCCCATTAAGTCAAAATTATTTCTAACATAATAATCGGCAACAACATTGATGCGGTCATTTAAGAAACCAACATCAATTCCAACGTTAAATTCGTGTTTTTTCTCGTAAGTTAAATCTTTATTTTCTGTTTCAGACAATAAAAGTCCACTTTCCATCACAGAAGTTGTTGGTCGCCAAGGAGTACTTGGAATATAAATTGGCAAAGAGTTCGTAATAAATGCAGGTCCCGCATCAGCCGTTAATGAATAAGATGCTTTTAACATTGCGTGCGAAAGAACAGGATTATTAAACCATTCTTCTTCGTGTATATTCCATGCACCGGCAATATTATAAGTTGGAAGCCAACGAGCCGAACGAGAACGACCCAATCTGTTTGTCCCTTCGTATCTTCCAGTTAAATTGGCAACATATTTATGTTTATATGCATACGTTCCCGTTCCAAAATAGGCAATATTTCTTTTCACCGTTGGACTGAAAGAGTAGTAAGGAGAATTTTCCTCTTT
>JBDHYS010000025.1:0-10007 GCA_039811505.1 Paludibacteraceae bacterium
AAGGTAGCGTTGTAGGAGTACCTCTGCAAACCCAGTGACCATCAAAAAAGCAACCCAAATTGCCAAAAATATAAATTATCAATACCAAACAAGCAATTATCCACGCTACACAGAAGCTGCACGTTATTGGATGCAATGGGCTGGAATACCGGATTCCGTTTACAGTGCAAGCAATGGGGAAAATGACTATACCGATGATTATAAATCGAGAGGAATGTGGGTTAATTATTTAGCAGGCGGATCCGTTGTCAATCCCAAAAAAAACGGATTGAATATTCCAATTGATTTGGCTTTCGCATTTCATACCGATGCAGGAACCACATTGGACAACACATTGATCGGAACGCTTGGCATCTATTTTTCAAAAACAGAATCGGAAAAATATCCAATGGGAATGTCCCGTTTAATTTCTCGACAATTAACGGATTATATCCAAACAAGTATTGTAGATGATATTCGAGCACTTTATGATGCCAATTGGACAAGACGCGGAATGTGGAATCGTTCTTATTTTGAAGCAAGTTCGCCCGTTGTGCCAACGATGCTTTTAGAATTACTTTCTCATCAAAATTTTGCAGATATGCGTTATGGACTTGATCCCCGTTTTCGTTTCAATGTAAGTCGTTCCATTTACAAAGGAATGTTACGCTTTATTGCTGCTCAAAATCATTTTGAATACGTTGTGCAACCCTTACCCGTTAATTCTATGCGTGCAGAATTTATTGATAACGAAACAATTGAACTACGGTGGAATCCGGTTTTTGATTTATTGGAATCGACAGCAAAACCCGATAGATACATCGTTTACACAAGAATTGGAGACAATGATTTTGATAATGGAACGATGGTTACTAACAATTCATTTCAAACAAAAATATCAAAAGATAAAATTTACAGTTTCAAAGTTACGGCAATCAATGAAGGGGGAGAAAGTTTTCCATCTGAAATAATTTCAGCAGCAAAATCATCAGAAGCAAAAGAAACCGTTTTAGTTGTAAATGGTTTTGACAGAATAAGTGCCCCCGATAATTTTGATGCTCATGAAAGTGGAATTGCCGGTTTTTTAGATGATTTTGATCACGGAGTTCCTTACATTAACGACTATAAATACATAGGAAAGCAAAAAGAATTTCGCCGCAAAATCCCATGGATGGACGATGATGCTTCGGGCTTTGGCGATAGTTATGCCAATTATGAAACAATGGTTATTGCAGGAAATACATTTGATTATCCTGCTTTACATGGAAAATCTATTTTAAAAGCGGGTTATTCTTTTGTTTCGTGTAGTGATGAATCTGTCGAAAAGAAAGAGGTGAATCTCTCGGATTATAAATTTGTAAATTATATTTTAGGAAAAGAAAAGCAGACAAAAATAGGACATAGCGAAAAATATCCTGTTGAGTTCAAAACATTTACAAATGAGATGCAACAAGCAATTACCGATTATTGCCTCAATCGTGGAAGTATTTTTATTTCCGGTGCTTTTATCGGTAGCGATTTATGGGATAATCCCGCTGCAGAAAGCAATGACAATGATCGGAAATTTGCAACCGACATTTTGAAGTGTAAATGGCGTGTAGGAAGAGCAGCTGTTGAAGGCGGAGTAAAAGCAGTTTCTTCTCCTTTTGAAGATTTTGTTGGAGATTTTACCTATTATAATCAACTGAATCCTATTTGTTATGTAGTGGAATCGCCCGATGCAATTGAACCTGCCGACGAAAATGCAGCCACCATTTTTCGATACTCAGAAAATAATTTAAGTGCTGCCATCGCATACAAAGGAAATTACAAAACGTGCATAATGGGTGTTCCTTTTGAAACTATCAAAGAGAGCGAAAATAGAGATAATTTGATGAAAATGATTTTACACTTTTTTGAAAAAAATTGATTGATATGAAACAAAGATTTTTAATGTTTTTCTTGTTTATTTTTAGCGTACAACTAATTTTAAGTGTTGAACCTTTTCGATTTGCACTTTTGACAGATATTCATATTCAAGAAAAAGGTAATTCGACCGAAGATTTAGAAAACTCTGTGAAGCAAATAAACGAGAGTGAAAATATTGATTTTGTTTTAGTTACAGGCGATTTGACGGAATTTGGCGATAGAAAATCATTGGAAAAAGCAAAATCTATTTTGGATAAACTGAATGTGAAGTATTACACAATCGCAGGAAATCACGAAACAAAATGGTCGGCTTCTGCTTGCACCGATTTTGGTCGAGTATTTGGGAGCGAACGTTTTAGTTTTGAATATAACGGCGTCCAATTTTATGGTTTCAACACTGGACCGATTATTCGAATGGCTGACGGTCATATTGCTTCACAAGATATCATTTGGATAAAAAAAGAATTATCAAAAATTAATAAAAAGAAACCAATCATCATTGCTACTCATTATCCACTTCAATATGGCGATGTGGACAATTGGTATGAATTGACCGATGCCGTTCGATCGCACAATGTGCGCCTAATTGTCGGTGGACATTATCACCGCAATGCCATTTTTAATTATGACGGAATACCGGGAATTATAAATCGTTCAAATTTGAGAGGAAAAGAGAAAGTCGGAGGTTACACATTATATGAGATTACGCCGGACAGTATTAATGTATTTGAACAAACCATCGGAGGCAAAAAAAGAAAATGGACTGCACTTTCAATGACTGAAAAATATTTTGAAAAACAAGGAAGTCTTACAAAATATCCCGATTTATCGGTAAATTTAAGATATCCAAATGTGAAAGAAAAATGGATAAAGAAAAACAACGCAAGTATTTACAGTTCGCCCGTATTGTACGAAAATTATGTTTATTTCGGTGATGATATTGGAAAACTTCATTGTTTGAACTTAAAAAACGGGAAAGAAAAATGGAGTTTTTCGTCAGGTAATCGAATTATTGGAATGCCTGCTGTGTCCGAAAATATTGTAGTTTTTGGTTCTGCCGATAAATTCATATATGGATTAAATGCAAAAAACGGAAAAATAAAATGGAAAATTGAAACGGGCGAACCTGTTCTTGGTGCGGTTACAATTGACGACGATATTGCTTTTATTGGAGGGAGTGATGGATGTTTTCGTGCAATAAACATAAAAAACGGCAACGAAGTGTGGAAATTTTGCGAATTGAATAATTATGTAGAAACAAAACCATTGATAACAGATGATAAAGTGATTTTTGGAGCGTGGGATACTTTTCTTTATGCTTTGGATAAAAAAACCGGTAAGGAACTTTGGCGATGGACAAATGGCATCAAAGTTACACACTATTCTCCGGCTGCAGTTTGGTCCGTTTCGAGCAACGGGAAAGTTTTCATTGTGGATCCGGAACGTGCAATGACTGCAATTGATATTGAAAATGGAAAAACAATTTGGCGAACAAAATCTTCGATGGTGCGTGAAAGCATTGGAATTTCACTTGATGGCGAGCGGATTTACGCTAAAACAATGCAAGACAGTGTAGTTTGCTATTCTGCAACACACAATAAAGCAACGCAAGTTTGGACAAGCAACGTTGCTTACGAGTATGAACACAATCCATCAATGTTGATTGAAAAAGACAATGTAGTGTATGGAAGCACAAAAAATGGAGTTATCTTTGCCTTAGATGCAATGACAGGAAAAGTAATATGGCAACACAAAATTGGCAATTCATTGGTCAATACGGTCAATCCAATTGAAAAAAATAAAGTGCTTTTTACAACCGTTGGCGGAGAAGTAGGAATTTTGATAAATGAAAATAAATAAATAACAATAATAATCCAGAAATATACAACTATGAAACAAATTAACTGTTTTGTTCCTTTCATAAATAAGGAACAAGTACAAAACACAATTAATGGCTTAAAGGAAAGTCAGCTTGTTGATAAAATTTATCTTCTTTCAACAAACAATGATGAAAAAGTAGATGATTGTGAAGTTTTAATGATTGATTCATTGCAAGCAAGCACCACAATTAAAACTATTGCAAAATTTGCAACAACTAACTTCACATTACTTTACACCAAATTTACAACATTGGAATTGGGCTATTTTGCATTGGAACGAATGCTTCAAATCACAACCGACTCAAACGCAGGAATGGTTTATTCGGATCATTATCAAATTGTTGGCGATAAGAAAACAAATGCACCTGTTATTGATTATCAATTTGGTAGCTTACGCGATGATTTTAATTTTGGTTCGGTGTTGCTTTTCAACTCAACAGCATTAAAAGATGCCGTTTCACGAATGAATGAAACTTACCAACATGCAGGATTATATGATTTAAGATTAAAATTATCTCAAGAATGGGATTTAGTGCATATCAATGAGTATTTATATTCAGAAGTGGAACAAGACACACGACAAAGTGGCGAAAAAATATTCGATTACGTTGATCCAATAAATCGTGGAGTTCAAATCGAAATGGAACAAGCTTGTACGCAACATTTAAAGGAAATAGGCGGTTATTTGAAACCAAAATTCAAAGAGATAAAATTTGAAGAAAATAATTTTGAATTGGAAGCTTCAGTAATTATACCCGTTCGAAACCGCATTAAAACAATTAAAGATGCGATTAAATCGGTATTAATGCAAAAAACTAATTTTAATTTCAATCTTATTATCATTGATAACCATTCCACCGATGGCACAACAGAAGCAATAAAAGAGCTGACAACCGATAATCGTATTATTCATATCATACCGGAACGTACTGATTTAGGAATTGGCGGATGTTGGAATATGGGTGTGCATCACGAAAAATGTGGAAAATTTGCTGTTCAATTGGATAGTGATGATGTGTATAGTGATGAAAATACCCTTCAAACAATGGTCAATGCTTTTTATGAACAAAATTGTGCAATGGTTGTGGGAACGTATATGATGACAAATTTTGAAATGGAGATGATTGCACCCGGAATTATCGATCACAAAGAATGGACTCCCGACAACGGAAGAAATAATGCTTTGCGTATCAATGGATTGGGAGCACCAAGAGCATTTTACACTCCAGTTCTTCGTGAAATCAATGTTCCAAATACAAGCTACGGAGAAGATTATGCGTTGGGATTACGTTTTTCTCGTGAATATCAAATCGGACGCGTTTACAACGTAGTTTATCATTGCCGCCGCTGGGACGATAATTCAGATGCATCGTTGGATATTGTAAAAATGAACGCTCACAATTTATATAAAGACAGAATCCGCACGTGGGAACTTCAAGCAAGGGTTAATCAACTTAAATAAGAAACGCAGTGGAAATTAAAATCAATAATTTATTTGAAAATCAACTTCGAGATTGGGATTTAGCCAAAACTAACTTTGAAGCATTGCAACAGGTTAAAACAAAAGAGTTGAACGTGGACGGAGCTTTGTATAAAGTTCAATTTAATCCGGCTCGCATTGTTTCATCAGGTGCAAAAGTAGATGCTAAAAGCATTCAAGAACGCAAATGTTTTCTTTGTGAAGAAAATCGCCCCGATGTTCAAACCGGGTTGAATTTTGAAGCTCAGAGTGGAGAAAAATACACCATTTTGGTCAATCCTTTTCCCATTTTTCCAAAGCATTTCACAATTCCACTGAAAAATCATTTACCGCAACTGATAAAAGGAAGATTTATCGATATGCTCGATCTTTCAGAAGAGATGAGTGATTTTGTACTGTTTTATAACGGTCCAAAATGCGGTGCTTCAGCTCCCGATCATTTCCATTTTCAAGCTGGAAACAAAGATTTTCTTCCTCTACAAAATGGTTGGAAAAATGCTGTTGTTGAAAAATTAATGGAAACAGAAAAAGCAAAAATATTTGAAATAAATTATTCTTTTCCTGCTTTTGCAATTGCAGCAAACGATAAGGCCGAATCATTAAAATTATTTGAAACGATTTATCAATCTCTTCCTGTCAATGAAGGTGAAAATGAGCCAATGATGAATATTCTGACTTGGTATGAAAACAAAGAATGGATTACAATCGTAATTCCACGTTCAAAGCACCGCCCTGATTGTTATTTTGAAGAAGATGAAAAAAACATCTTACTAAGTCCAGCATCGGTCGATTTAGGAGGTGTTTTCATCACTCCATTGGAAAAAGATTTTGATAAACTGACATCAAACCATATTCAAATGATATTAAATGAGGTTTGTTTTGATAAAATAAAAATATAAATATGAGAGAGCCCATTATTTCGGTAGGAATTATGTTTGAACCAAAAATTGAGTTTGAACTGCTGGAAACTTTTATGCTGAACGGTAAAGAAATTATCGGAAGGCAAATGGTTCAATTTGATAATAATAAAGTCATTTGGAACAATGAATATTTTGATAGTTTACATTTTTATCCTGTCAATGAAGGGCTTTTTGAATTAAAAAACGTAACCATCGGAATCAATTTTCATTGGGAGCGAAAAGAGAATCAACGTTTCAAAGGTGGATTAAAAATTATTGTTGAAAACAATAAATTAACTGCCATAAATTTGGTTACTGTAGAAAATTATTTGATGAGCGTTATTTCATCAGAAATGAGTGCAACTGCCTCACTCGAACTGCTGAAAGCTCACGCAGTAATTTCAAGAAGTTGGTTGTTGGCTGTTCACGAATCTACAAAAAACTTATATCAAAAAAGGGAAATTGTTAATTTTCTAAAAACCACAGAAAAAGAATCATCTTCGGAACTCAAAAAACACATTATTTGGTACGAACGCGATGCTCATACAAATTTTGATGTGTGTGCCGATGATCATTGTCAGCGTTATCAAGGAATTACGCGTGCCAACACAAAAGAAGCTCAAAAAGCCATTGAAGAAACGTTTGGGCAGGTTTTGATGCATGATAACACAATTTGTGATGCCCGTTTTTCCAAATCTTGTGGCGGTGTTTTTGAAGAATTTCATAATTGCTGGGACGACATCGAATATCCTTATTTGAAAAAACAAAGAGACAGCAAAGATTCTTTGGAGCTTCCCGATTTGACTGTTGAGAGTGAATCTGAGAAATGGATTCGTACCTCACCCGATGCGTTTTGCAACACAACGGATAAAAAGATTTTAGGACAAGTTCTAAATAACTACGACCAAGAAACAACCGATTTTTATCGTTGGAAAGTGGAATATACTCAACAAGAGCTTTCCAAATTAATAAAGAAACGTTCAGGAATTGATTATGGAGAAATTATTGATTTAATTCTCGTTCAACGAGGAACATCTTCACGCTTGGTGCAATTAAAAATCGTGGGAACAAAACATTCTCAAATTATTGGGAAAGAACTTGAAATAAGGCGGACTCTCTCTGAATCACATCTTTACAGTTCTGCTTTTGTCATTGATAAAGAATACGGTGAAAACAAACATTTGCCTTCAAAATTTATACTTTCCGGTGCAGGTTGGGGACACGGAGTAGGACTTTGTCAAATTGGAGCCGCTGTAATGGGTGAAAAAGGTTATCCTTACAACGAAATTTTGAAACATTATTACATTGGTGCAGATATTAAAAAATTATATTGATAAAATGAAAACATATTCGAAAACTATTTTTTTCCTTTTCCTTCTCTCTTTGATTAATCTTTCAGCGGAAGCTCAAAAAGTCAAAACTGGAATTGAAGTATTGAAAGCAAGTAATTTCAAAATATTGGAAGGCAAGCGAGTTGGACTTATTACCAATCCGACAGGTGTAGATAATCAACTTAAATCAACCATTGATATTCTTCACGAAGCTCCAAATGTAAGTTTAGTGGCACTTTTCGGGCCAGAACACGGAGTAAGAGGAAATGCACACGCCGGCGACAAAGTAGATGATCAAAAAGATGAAAAAACAGGATTACCTGTCTATTCTCTTTATGGCAAAACAAGGAAAGCAACACCGGAAATGTTGGAAGGAATTGATGTGTTGGTTTACGATATTCAAGACATAGGCTGTCGTTCCTTTACTTATATTAGCACAATGGGTTTGGCGATGCAAGTTGCTGCTGAACACAACATTGAATTTGTAGTACTCGATCGTCCCAATCCGTTAGGAGGAGAAAAAGTAGAAGGGAATTATGCCGAAGATGGTTTTATCTCTTTTGTGAGCCAATTTAAAATACCATATTTATACGGTTTAACGGCAGGAGAATTGGCATTGATGCTCAATAATGAATCGAGTTTAGGAAACAAGCCATGCAAACTACACGTAGTGAAAATGAAAGGATGGAAACGAAAAATGACTTATGACGAGACGGGATTACAATGGGTACTCTCTTCGCCTCACATTCCGGTTGCTTCTACATCGTATTTTTATCCCGTTTCTGGTATTTTAGGTGAATTATATTATATGTCAATTGGCGTTGGTTACACACTGCCATTCAGAATGTTTGCATCAGAATGGATAAATGCACAAGATTTGTCAGAAGCTTTGAATGCTTTGAATCTTTCGGGTGTGGAATTTCGCCCACTTTATGCAAAGCCTTATTACTCCGTTAGTCAAGGGAAACAAATAGAAGGAGTTGAAGTGCATATTATGGATTTTCGAAAAGCACATTTAAGCGAAATTCAGTTTTATGTGATGCAAGAAATTGCACGTCTTTATCCTGAACATTCCGTTTTGGAAAATGCAGACGAAAAACGATTTGATATGTTTGATAAGGTTTGCGGAACGGATCAAATAAGGCTACTTTTTGGAAAAAACAATCAATGGAAAGATGCAAAAGACTATTGGAACAAAGATGTAGAACATTTCAAAAAATGGTCGAAAAAATACTATTTGTATCGTTAGTATTGAATATTTTTTTATTAAAAATATAAAAACAATTTCCTATGCAATACAAACAATTTTTAACTGATATATCAAGTTTTATCCCCGAAAAGCGAATTTACACCGATGAATTACGCCGCTTAGCTTGGGGAACTGATGCCGGATTTTACCGACTTATTCCACAAATCGTAATTCGTTCAATGAATGAAGGCGAAGTATCAAAACTGTTAATCACAGCAGATAAATACAATCTTCCGGTTACTTTCAGAGCAGCAGGAACAAGTTTATCGGGGCAGGCAATTAGTGATTCGATAATTATTGTTGCCGGAAAGCATTGGGAAAAATATAAAGTGGCAGCAGATCACTCCCAAATCACCATGCAAACAGGAATTATTGGCGATCGCGTCAATCAGATTTTAAAACCTTATGGTGTAAAATTCTCTCCCGATCCTGCTTCTGTAAAATATGCAATGGTAGGCGGAATTGTGATGAATAATGCCTCCGGAATGAATTGTGGAAATCATGCAAACAGCGACAAAATGCTGATTTCGGCTCGTATGATATTTCCTGATGGAGCTGTGTTGGATACAGGAAACGAAGAGAGCAAAAAACAATTCCTCGAAAAGAAACCTGAGTTTATCGATGCTATTTTGGCAATTAAAAATCAAATTTATGAAAATAAAGAACTTTATGAAAAGATAAAATTCAAATATTCAATTAAAAATGTGATGGGACTCAATATACTCCCATTTATTGAGTATGACGATCCATTTGATATAATTACACACTTGCTTGTCGGTTCGGAGGGAACTTTGGCTTTCTTGTCGGAAGTAACGATGAAAACCGAACACGATTTCCCATTCAAAGCAAGTGCAATGCTCTATTTTAAATCGATTGTCGATGCGACAAAAGCCGTTGTTTTATTTGACAAACTGAATAAACAGCACGGTTTTCAATTAGTGAAAGGAGCCGAGTTATTAGACACAAAATCTTTATCATCTGTGAATGATACGACCGGTGAAGGTCTAACCGCTATTTTAACAGAAGTAAAAGGAAATAGCAAAGAAGAGATATTTCAGCATATTCAGATAATTGAAGAGGCATTAAAGAGTTTTGATTTAGCTACACCTGTTTATTTCACAGATAAAGAAGAAGAATATTCAAAATATTGGAAAATTCGTTCAGGAATATTTCCTTCAGTTGGAGGTACGCGTCCATTGGGGACAACAAGTTTAATTGAAGATGTGGCTTTTCATATCGAAGATTTACCCAATGCAGTTGCCGATTTACAAAATTTATTGG
>JBDHYS010000026.1:0-9790 GCA_039811505.1 Paludibacteraceae bacterium
AATTGGACATAAAATTATAGAACAAGCACAAGCTACACTGTGTCAATTAAATAAAATTACAGAATTAGTTGAATCGGAAAGAGGGGATATTTCAGGAAACATCAATATTGCCATTATTCCAACTGTGGCTCCATATATTCTTCCCCGTTTTTTTTCTTGCTTTAAAGAAGAATTTCCGCACATTTCATTCAAAATATCTGAAATGCGAACCGATACCATTGAACAGAAACTTTTGTTGGGTGAAATTGACATAGCAATTCTTTCCACTCCGCTTGGAAATCAAAGTATCTTAGAGATTCCGCTCTATTACGAGAAATTTTTAGCGTATGTTTCTCCAAACGAACCACTTTATCAATACGATGAATTGACGTCAGCCGATTTGCCAGTGGAACAATTATGGGTACTTGAAGAAGGGCATTGTTTGCGTAATCAAGTATTCAATTTTTGCCATAAAGATGTATCGACTTCGTATATTTATGAGGCCGGAAGCATTGAAACGTTGGTGAAGATTGTAGATGAAAATGGTGGCTATACCGTTATTCCGGAGCTGCATGTCAATTTACTTAACGAGGAGCAGAAAAAAAATGTCAGAAAATTGGTCAATCCAGAGCCGGTGCGAGAAATTTCGTTGGTAATTCAACATAATTTTATCCGTGAAGGACAATTAAATGCAGTGGCAGAGGCGATTAAAAAGATTATCCCTTCCTCGATGATTGATGAGCGATTAAAGAAATTTGCAATTCGTATTTAGAATTGTTCTAAATTTCTTTATTTATACAAAATAACGTCTAAAGAACGACTTTTATTTATAATTTTGTAAAAAATATAAATTGATAATATTATTGTTATTATGTTTAAAAACTTCACTATTCTTGTTTTTTCTTTGTTTTTATTGAGTAGTTGTGCCACCATTTTTACGGGAACGAAAGATACAATCGGTTTCAGTACAAATCCGCAAGGAGCAACCGTTTATTTGAACGGATTGGAAGTATGCAAAACACCTTGCAAGGTGAATGTAAAAAGGAGTTTATTGGGACAAGATGTTGAAATCCGACTAAAAGGATACAACACGCGTGTTTTTACATTGGATTCTGAATTTAATGTGGTAAGTGTCGTAAATCTTGGAAATCTTTTTGGCTGGGCAATTGATGTTGCAACCGGTGCGATAACGAAATACACCAGAAAACATTATGATCTTGATTTGGAAGAAAGTCAAGTCCTAAATACCATTCAGCCCTCAATGATTGATATCAACAGCAAAGATAAAACAGTAAATCTTTTCGTGTATCAATAAAATTATTTTAGAAAAAATTTTGAAAAAAGTGTAGGTTTTTGAAGAACTTGCACTTTTTTGTTTTTGAAGAGACGATAATATCGATGCAAAACCGATATTTTCTATATTTTTATGTAAATTTGTACGCAAAATAATAATTCAATAAAATATTTTCCCGAAAAAAGGGATTTTGAAACGTAAAACTATGTTTAGAACAAATACTTGTGGTGAACTTCGCATAGAAGATAAAGGAAAAAAAATAACACTTTCCGGATGGGTGCAACGGAGTAGGAAAATGGGAGGAATGACTTTCATTGATCTTCGTGATAGATACGGCATAACGCAGTTGGTTTTTAATCAAGAAACCGATGAAGTTTTGTGTGAAAAAGCAAATCATTTGGGACGTGAATATGTAATTCAAATAGAAGGAATTGTAGCCGAAAGAAGCAGTAAAAACAGCAATATTCCAACGGGCGATATTGAAATTTTAGTCGAAAAACTGACCGTTCTCAATGAATCAAAAACCCCTCCTTTTACCATTGAAGATAATACCGATGGAGGAGATGATATTCGGATGAAATACCGCTATTTGGATTTGAGAAGAAACAACGTCCGTTCCAATTTAATGCTTCGTCATCAGATGGCTTTTGAAACGCGCCGTTATTTGGATTCAATGAATTTTATGGAAGTTGAAACGCCCATTTTAATCGGTTCAACGCCCGAAGGTGCGAGAGATTTTGTTGTTCCTTCTCGTATGAATCCGGGACAGTTTTATGCGTTGCCGCAATCGCCGCAATTATTTAAACAATTGTTGATGGTTTCAGGATTTGATCGTTATTTTCAAATTGTGAAATGTTTTCGTGATGAAGATTTGCGTGCCGATCGCCAACCGGAATTTACACAAATTGATTGCGAAATGTCCTTTGTGGAGCAAGAAGATGTGTTGAACACATTTGAAGGTTTGGCAAAGCATCTGTTTAAAACAATTAAAAACGTAGAAATTACCGAACCTTTTCAGCGAATGACTTACGCAGATGCAATGAAATATTACGGCTCCGACAAACCCGACACTCGTTTTGAAATGAAATTTGTAGAGTTGAAAGAGGCAGTTTCTGGAAAAGATTTTGTGGTTTTTGACAGTGCAGAGTACGTGGCTGGAATTTGTGCCAGTGATTGTGCTAATTATACACGCAAGCAATTAGATGAATTGACCGATTTTGTAAAACGTCCACAAATTGGAGCAAAAGGATTGGTTTACATCCGATTTAATGACGATGGAACAGTAAAATCATCGGTAGATAAATTTTATTCAGAAGATGAATTGGTGAGAATTGGGAAATTATTTGATGCACAAAAAGGAGATTTAATCCTTATTTTGGCTGGCGACGAAGAAAAAACACAAAAAGCACTTTGCGAACTCCGTTTGGAAATGGGAACACGCTTGGGCTTAAGAGATAAAAATGTGTTTGCTCCACTTTGGGTTGTTGATTTTCCTCTTTTTGAATGGGATGAAGAATCGCAACGTTTTTTCGCAAAACACCATCCATTTACTTCGCCAAAAGTGGAAGATATTCCATTGCTCGATACAAATACGGGTGCTGTAAGGGCAAATGCGTATGATATGGTAATTAATGGAGTGGAATTGGGCGGAGGTTCAATCCGTATTCACGATAGCAAATTGCAAAGTAAAATGTTTGAGTTGTTGGGTTTCACACCTGAAAAAGCAGAAGCTCAGTTTGGGTTTTTAATGGGAGCATTTCAATACGGTGCACCTCCGCACGGCGGTTTGGCGTTTGGATTGGATCGTTTCGTTTCGCTATTTGCAGGATTGGATTCTATTCGTGATTGCATTGCATTTCCGAAAAACAATTCAGGTCGTGATGTGATGATTGATGCTCCTTCTCCTATCGACAATGCTCAATTAGAAGAATTAAACATAAAATTGGACTTAAAACCTTAGTTAAAAGCAGTTTCAGGAGGTGGAGAAAATCAAAAGAATGTTAATGCCCGAAAAAATATAAAAAAACAAGTAAAAGATTATTTGAATCTAAAATATTAGTCGTATATTTGTCATACCGTATTGTTCAGAGATTGGAAAACTCAACATTAAACAAATTTCCGAGCCTCAAAAACTTTTAATGGCGGGCTGCAACCCTTTTGGGTTCTCGATTTTCGAGACAGCAGATTACAAAGAAAGTTGGCAGCTCAAATCCTGTTCACAGGAGTTTTCTCAACAAAGTAACAATACGGTTTTTTTATAGCTGTTTATTTTTAATAGTGAAATTCTTATCTTTGTCCAAAAAGAATAAATTAAATGTAAGCAATGCACTTTTTTGAGAAATTTAAATTTTGCCCCTCTTGCGGATCGTCCTCTTTTGTTCGAAACGATAGTAAATCCAAACGATGTCACTCGTGCGAATTTGTCTATTATCTTAATCCTTCGGCTGCAACAGCTGCTTTTATTCTTAATGAAAAAGACGAATTGTTGGTTTGCAGAAGAGCAAACGAACCTGCAAAAGGAACTTATGATCTTCCCGGAGGTTTTTCCGATTTGAATGAAACCAGCGAAGAAAACATTGCGCGTGAGATTTTTGAAGAATTAGGAGTAAAAGCAGATTCCATTCGCTATCTTTTTACGCTTCCAAACGAATATTTGTATTCAGATTTAATAGTTCCAACGATTGATGTTTTTTTTCAATGCACGTTAGAAAATTACACCAATATAACTGTAAACGATGATGTAGATGCTTTTTATTTTATTCCTATAAAAGATTTAGACGCAACTCTTTTTGGATTAACTTCTATAAAAAAAGCTATTATTCGATTTAAGGAAGATTATTTAAATTTGAATAATAAATAATTTTGGTAGTCCGTTTAAATTATTTGTATTCACGACAACCTAAAAACAGAAAAATAAATATGAAATTGAAAAAAACTGTAATATCAACCTTTTTTATTTTACTTTCCTCTCTCCTTTTTGGTCAATCCTCCATTCAACAAACCTACTCGGATAAGTCCTTTTACGAAGGAAAAGAACTTTACGAACAGAAAAAATATGCAGCTTCTTACCGCAGTTTTGAGAATTTTCTTCAAAATGCAACACCTGTAAACGCAGGAATGAAACAAGAAGCCGAATATTATTTAGCAAGCAATGCTTTTGAACTTCGACAAGCCAACGCCGAGGATTTATTGATGAAATATGTTGCGGATCATCCTTACACACCGTTCTGGGACAACAGTTATTATATGTTAGGAATTTTGAATTATGAAAACGAAAAATACCGAATGGCATTGGAGAATTTTCGTGTGGTGGATGATACGCATTTGAACGATAAAGTGAGAGAACATTATCTGTTTTGTCGTGGTTATGCCAATTTAGCAGTTGGAAATAATGCGATTGCATTATCCATTTTCAAAATGCTTAAAAATATGAATTCTTCTTATTTGCCCACTGCAAAATATTATACAGGATACACAGAATATCTTTTAGGAAATTACGATAAAGCACTCGATGATCTGTTGGATATTGAAGAAAATCCGTTGTTTAGAGACATTGCACCTTATTACGTAATTCAGATTTTTTATGCCAAAAATAATTATAAGGAGGTTGAAAAACGTGCATCAAAACTTTTATCAACTTATCCAAACAACATAAACAACGCCGAAGTTTATCGGATTTTGGGCGAAAAAGCGTTTGCAGATAGTGATTACGAAGCTGCTGTAACGAACTTGAAAAGGTACGAAAAAATGTCACCCGAAGTGTTGCGGTCTGATATTTATTATTTAGGGATAAGTTGTCAGAAAATCAACAAACCGAAAGATGCAGTTTATTACCTCTCAAAAGTTACGACACAAGAAGATGAAATGAGCGAGAATGCTTATCTTCAGTTAGGTAATGCTTATGTTGCATTGGGCGATATTGACAATGCCCGAATGGCTTTTGAAGTGGCTACACGCACAAATTTTAATAAAACAATTCGTGAAGAAGCACTTTTCAATTATGCTTTGACCACGTATGAGTCCAATTCTGGTTTTGGAGAATCGGTTACGGCATTTGAACTGTTTATTCAAGAATATCCTCTTTCGGCAAATGTGGATAAAGCGTATGATTATTTGGCAACGGTTTATTTAACATCTAACAATTATGACGGGGCGTATCAATCGATATTAAAAATAAAAAATCTGACACCAAAATTGAGCGAGACGAAGCAATTTTTAGAATATAATATCGGAACGGAAGCGTTTTCAGCAAGTAATTATAACAGAGCTGTGGAGTTTTTTACCAAAGCACTTCAATCTGCACCAAATGGAATGTATGTGGCTGATGTATATTATTGGCGTGGCGAAAGTTTTTACAGACAAAATGAGTCAGGAAGAGCAGTTTCAGATTTGACAGCTTTCTTCAATCAACCGCAAGTGCAACGAAATGTGAATTATGTAACGGCGTTTTATTCGTTGGGTTATGCTTATTTTAGCCAGAAAAAATATTCCGAATCACTTCCTTGGTTTTTGAAATATATTGAAAATCAAAAAGATATTCAAATAAAATCGTATGCAGACGCACTGAATCGGATAGGGGATTGTTACTATGCACAACGTAATTTTTCAAAAGCAAACGAATATTATGAAAAATCAATGGACAATTCCACTTATGGTGATTATGCCTTGTTTCAATCTGCTTATATGCAAGGAGTTCAGAAAAATTACACTAAAAAAATAGCACTTCTTCAACAATTAATTTCAAAATATCCACATTCCGAATACGGCGATGATGCAATGTATGAAATTGGGCGTTCGTATGTAATGCTCGAAAACGGTGAAAAAACGGTTGAAACATATCAAAATCTGCTAAAAACATATCCGCACAGTAATTTTGCCGCTCGTGCTCAATTGGAAATTGGAATGGTCTATTTTAATAAACACGATAATAACAACGCAATTACTCATTTCAAAAAAGTGATAGCAGATTATCCTACAAGCAGCGAAGCAAAAGTAGCATTGGAAAGTTTAGAAACCATTTACATCAACACAAACAATGTGAACGCTTACATTGATTATGCCAATTCGCTCGGAAAACAAGTTGAATCGCAAGTGGCAAACAAAGCCGATTCCATTTCGTTTATTTCTGCCGAAAAACTGTTTATAAATGGAAATTATAAGCAAGCGATTACAAATTTTGAGGAGTATATTAAACGTTTTTGTGCTTCCGGAAAATTTTGTGTTGCAGCTCAAAAATATTTAGCCGACAGTTATTATTCGCTTAATCAGAAACAAAAAGCGCTTCAAGAATATGATAAAATTGCAAATGAAAAAGGAAATCCTTATCGAGTTGAATCTGTCATTTATGCTGCCGAAATCACATTTGACGCAAAAGATTATTCGTCTTCATTGCGCTATTTTAAGTTGTTGAATAATCTTGCCGAAAATTTCGAACAAAAAAATATGGCTCGTTTGGGAGTTTTGAGATGCAGTTTTTGGCTGAATGATACCCCTACAATTATTCAAATCACCGAGCAAATTGTAGGCGACGAGAAATCGGAGGAGGAAATCAAATCGGAAGCTTTATTGATTCGGGGAAAAGTTTATTCTCAACAAAATAATTTATCCAAAGCTCTCAATGATTTGAAATTGATAAAAATTGATACAAAAACGGCTATTGGAGCAGAAGCAAAATACACACTTGCTGATGTCTATTTAAAACTCAATCAATTAAATAATGCAGAGGCAGAAGTAGTCGATTTTTCTAAAAAAGGGACACCGCACCAATATTGGCTCGCAAGAAGTTTTATTGTATTAGCCGATGTGTACATTGCGAAAAATGATGATTTTCAGGCAAAACAATATTTGCTAAATTTACAGAAAAATTACAAAGCACAAGATGATGTGCAAGAGATGATAAATTCGCGATTGGCAAAAATAAACGATCAGTCTAAGCAAAAAATGATTAATAAATAATTTTAGTAGAAAAATAATGATGAAAATCAATAAAATAGCAATCGTATTGGGAGTTATCTTCTCTGTTTTTACACTTTCTGCTCAAAAACAAGATAGCTTGTTCAATAAAAATGTATCGGTTACAAAAGAATTTCAACCCGAAATTTCGCCGGCAGATAAAATTGTGATCTCTCCAAAGGTTGTAGAACCAACGATTTTAAAATCAAAACCGGTTTATTCCAACATTTCAACTCCGCTTATGGTGGATACTAAAATTCAAACACTTCCGGCAAGGGAATTGATGGAATCAGCACCAATCACTCAAAAAGGATTGCTACGTTTAGGTTTAGGATTGCCGGGAAATAGTTTAGCCGATTTTATGTATCCAATTTTGACTACCGAAACGGATCGTTTGGATGTAAACGTGAAACATTTCGGTTTGTTTGGAGATAAAAAACATATCAATACAGGTTTGAATGTCGATTACAATCATCTTTTTGACTCTTTTGATTTGTATGCAAATGTTGGTGGCTCTCACGATTTTTTTAATTATTACGGACGTTCCATTGCTTCGGAAACCCTTTTTATAATGTCCGATATTGCCAGCCAGTTTCCCAATGTTTTTTACAAAAACAAGGCAGGAAAAGAATTTACATTGGGTGCAATTGCAGGATTTCCGTTAGATGAAAATCATCTTCGATTCAACACCAAAGTGGGAGTTCGTTCTTTGCCTTTGGCAAAAAATGCAACGTTTGATGCAAACTTAAATTACAGATTATTTGATATTTATAGCATTGGATTGTTTGAACATCAAACACATTTTAATGGAAATCTTATCATTCCGCATCATTACGATAGAATTGGATTAAACCTCGATTATTATAATTTCGTTTATTCTGAAATTGTAGATAATAACGGCATTCCGTTGAAATCATACAATTTGGTAAAAATAAATCCTTTTATCCAATTTAATCATTACGATTGGTTTTTGAAGTTGGGAGCAAAAACCGGAATTGCTTTTGGTGGAGCAGGTCAAATTTTCACTCCTTCTGCCGATGTGAATGCACAATGGAATGTAAAACCCAATGTTTTTGCTATTTATGGAGGAGTTACAGGCGATGTGGATGTAAATTCAATGGATAAACTCTTCGGTGAAAACAAATATCTTTTCAATAATTTCCGAGTTGTAGATACTTACACGCCTGTTGATGCGTATGCAGGTGTCAAAATCAGCCCAATTTACAATTTATTGATTGACTTCTACGGACAATATCAAATTATTAACAACCAATATTTCTTTGTCAATTCACATTACGTGCGTGAAGATTATTCTGCACCAAATACAATGTCGGTGATTTATCATAATTTGTTTCACAATCGATTTGAGACAGTTTATTCCCGTGCAAATGTAGCTTCGGTGGGTCTAAGAACTTCGTGGGATTATAAAAACATTGCCAATGTTTATCTAAAAGGAGCTTATCATCATTGGGATGTAGAAACTGAAGCAAGAGCATGGAATATGCCCGATTGGGAAATGGATTTTGGTGGAAATGTGAAAGTTACAAATGAAATTTCGATTCATACACAATTTATTTTTCAAAAAGGGAGATTTGCAAAATTATCACAACCACAAGGATCGTTGATGCAATCAATTGCCGATTGGAGCATTGGAGGAAATTATGTGTATGATACTAAATTTTCATTCTTTCTAAAACTGAATAACATCTTAAATCGCCGTTATGAAATAATAAAGGGATATGACGTGCAAGGAATTAATGCACTGGCTGGAGTTTCCTATTCATTTTGAAAAAATATGAACAAAATTAACATTTGACTTGTTTTAACTTATTGATGAAATAATCTATGCAAAAACAGATTATTTGATTTATGGAAAAAATATTGAAATAAAAATTTAGATAAAAAACTAATCCTATGATTTTCGACATTGATATGATTCGTAGCGTTTACGCAGAATTTCCGGGCAAAGTAAACCAAGCACGAAAAGAATTAAATCGCTCGCTGACTTTGACAGAAAAAATATTGTTTGCTCACTTGTCAAAAAACGTCCCGATTAAAGATTACAAAAGAGCTGTGGATTATGTAGATTTTGGACCTGACAGAGTAGCTATGCAAGATGCAACAGCACAAATGGCTTTGCTACAATTGATGAATTCCGGTAGAAAAAGTGTGGCGGTTCCTTCAACTGTTCATTGCGACCATTTAATTCAAGCATATAAAAACGCAGAAACCGATTTAAATACTGCAAAAGTTACCAATCAAGAAGTTTTTGATTTTTTGAAAAGTGTTTCCAATAAATTTGGTATTGGTTTTTGGAATCCTGGTGCTGGAATTATTCATCAAGTTGTGTTGGAAAATTATGCTTTTCCGGGCGGCATGATGATTGGTACCGATTCTCACACTCCCAATGCCGGAGGTTTGGGAATGGTTGCTATTGGAGTGGGAGGTGCAGATGCAGTTGATGTGATGGCTGGACTTCCCTGGGAATTGAAAATGCCAAAAATCATTGGCGTAAAACTCACAGGACGACTTTCAGGATGGGCTTCACCGAAAGATGTGATTTTA
>JBDHYS010000027.1:0-9646 GCA_039811505.1 Paludibacteraceae bacterium
CTGTTGGTGCTTCCTGCAAAAAATAATCACATTTACTTTTTTTCCGTTCTATATGGGCATTTTTTGAACGTGGACATGAAAAAATTTGAACCATGGTTTGGTTCAAAATATGTTCTGCAGTGTGCATCGGTTCGTTATAGTCTTTTTTGGGTTCGTTGATTTCCATTTAGTTATAATAAATACTTTACACTTGTTTTGATTTTTAATAAAAAATCAATCTATTACGCTTCAAATGACACTTCAACAACGCTTAAACCTTTTGAAGCACAATAGCCGTTGTTGCCGGTAAATAAAGTTTTAGCCACTCTTTACCAAATGTTCCATCTTCTGCAGGATGAGTGAAATAATCCAATGTTTCGTCAATAAAACCATTTCCTTCAAACATTTTATTATCCGAATTCAGTACAATTTTATATTTTCCACTATCCGTTAAAATTCCATAATCGGCAAACGATTTTGAGATATTGAAATTAAACACAAAAATATAGTTATCACGTTGATATGCCAATACTTGATCGTCTTCTTTATCCCAAATTTTATTGTTTGAAGTAAGATTAAATTGTGGAATGGAATGAATTAACGACAACATCGCTTGATCAAAATTTCCAAGTCCATGATATAGAAAATCGGGATTATCAACCAATTCCCATTGCCTTCTTGCGTATTTATGCGACCACCCATTTCCTTCGCGTGGAAAATCGACCCATTCAGGATGACCAAATTCATTTCCCATAAAGTTTAGATAACCGCCATTTATAGTGGTAGCCGTAATCAATCGAATCATTTTATGCAATGCAACGCCTAAACTTACTACCAATGTTTCATCACCGCGTTTCATGTGCCAATACATATCTGCATCAATCAATCGGAAAATAATGGTTTTATCGCCAACCAATGCTTGATCGTGGCTTTCTGCATAACTTATTGTCCGCTCATCAATTCTTCTGTTTGTTAATTCCCAATAAATGTGTCCCACTTTCCAATTTTCCAACGAAACTTCTTTGATATATTTTATCCAAAAATCTGGAATACCCATTGCCATACGATAATCAAATCCAATTCCTCCATCGCTAATTTTATTTGCCAACCCGGGCATTCCACTCACTTCCTCTGCAATGGTAATTGCATTTGGATTTACTTGATGAATTAGTTTATTGGCTAACGTAAGGTAACAAATAGCATCGCCATCTTGATTTAAATTGTAATATGAACTATAATCGCTGAAATCTTCTCCCAATCCATGACTTCTATAAAGCATTGACGTTACCCCATCAAAACGGAAACCATCAAATTTGAACTCTTCCAACCAATATTTACAATTTGAGAGGAGAAAATGCAATACTTCCGGTTTTCCGTAATCAAACAAAAGAGAATCCCAAGCAGGATGTTCTCTCCGACTTCCACCATGAAAATATTGATACGGTGTGCCATCAAAGCGTCCAAGTCCTTCTATTTCATTTTTAACAGCGTGCGAATGGACAATGTCCATAATCACTGCAACGCCCATCTCGTGAGCTTGATCTATTAATCTTTTTAATTCTTCTGGCGTTCCGAATCGTGATGAAGGGGCGAAAAAACTGGAAACGTGATAACCAAACGAGCCGTAATAAGGATGCTCTTGAATTGCCATAATTTGAATGCAATTGTATCCTAAATTTACAATTCGGGGTAATACCAAACGGCGAAATTCATTGTAAGTGGATACTTTTTCTTCTGAACTCGACATTCCAATGTGGCACTCATATATCATCAACGGGTTTCGAGTTGGTACAAAATTTTCCACTTGAAATTTGTATTGATGTTCCACATGCCAAACTTGCGCACTGAAAATTTTTGTTTTTTCATCTTGCACTACTCTTTTTGTCCACGCCGGAATCCGTTCTCCTTCTCCTCCATCCCACTCTATCCACAGTTTGTAATATTGTCCGTGCTGCAAAGCATTTTCAGATAAACTTATTTCCCAATTTCCATTTTCAATCCGCTCCAATTTGTACTTATCGGATTTTTGCCAATTATTGAAATCGCCAATAAGATAAATAGCGTTTGCATTTGGAGCCCATTCTCTGAAAATCCAACCATTTGCGGTGTGGTGAAGTCCAAAATACAAATGTCCTGTTGCAAAATCGCCCAAACTTGTTTGATTGTTATTTGTCAACTTTGATTCTACTATTTTGGCATATTCGTACCGCCCTTCTATCGCATCGGAATAGGGTGAAAGCCATGGATCTGAAACCACCAACGGAAGATGTTTTTTTGTAGTCATATCGTTTTTTATTTACAATTTTTCTTCATCAATAGCGTAATTCAAGAATTGATTTAACGGATAAGCCACTTTAGAAAGATAAGCCAATCTGTCAATTAAAGTATTTGATAAAATTTCATCATCTGTCAAGGAGTGATGAACCATATAATGTTTTAATTTCAAAATTTCGGGATCTGAAAAATCAGCTGAAAAACCTCTTGGCATTTTTTTCAATTTATCGTCTTCATAAAAAGAGTTTCCAAATAATTTTTCAAAATTGGGCTCAAAACGGATTTTATCAAACTCCTCAATATTATAATAAATGCTTTTTCTCATTGTTGTCAAAATCTCAGATGAAGGACTCCAAACACCAACAGCCAAAAAACTTTTATTACCCGGTTCGATGTGAAAATAATAGCCACTTCGAATACTTTTTTTCCCATTTGGAGCACCAATAAACATTGCAAAATTCTTTTTATAAGGGGTTTTATCGTGTGTAAATCGAATATCACGATTGATTCTAAACGAGCACTGTTTTGCAGTTAAATTATCAATATCAGAATCGAAATATTTAAGTTTATCGATAAAAACAGAGCCGATTCTTTCAAACGTTTGTTTTGCTTTTTCGTACTTTTCTCTGTTTTCCAAAAACCACGTTCGATTATTATTTTCTTGCAACTCGGATAAAAACGAAAGGATTAATTTCATTCTCAATTTTTCTACTATAATTTGACAAAAATAAGTAAAATTTACTATAAATCAACGACACAAAAGACAAATTTCAATTTTATCAGATAAAGTTGATTAAAAATGTGTAATTTTGCCATTCATTTTCAAATTGAAGATTATTTATAGATCAATGAAGACAAAAATTAGTACACTGTTAAGCGAAATTGAAAACTTACAAGCAAAAACTTTAGAGGAGTTAGAAAGTTTAAGAATCAAGTATTTAAGCAAAAAAGGGACTATTTCCATTTTATTTGATGATTTTAGAAATGTGCCGAATGAAGAAAAAAGAGAAATCGGACAATTGCTTAATACTCTTAAAAATACAGCTCAAAATAAGATTAGCGAATTAAAAGAACATTTATCTTCTAATAAAGCCGACAACGATAAATTGGATTTAACTCGAACTGCCGAACCGATAAAATTGGGAACAAGACATCCTTTGTCGTTAGTGAAAGAGGAAATTGCTTCGATTTTTAGTCGAATTGGATTTACAATTTCGGAAGGTCCTGAAATTGAAGATGATTGGCATGTTTTCGGTGCGTTAAATTTTCCGCCTGAGCATCCGGCTCGTGATATGCAAGATACATTTTTCATAGAGAAAAATCCCGATATTTTACTTCGCACGCACACTTCATCGGTACAAACGCACGTGATGAAAAATCAAAAACCTCCCATTCGGATGATTTTTCCGGGGAGAGTTTATCGAAATGAGGCAATTTCATATCGTGCACACTGTTTTTTCCACCAAGTTGAAGGGTTGTACATTGACAAAAATGTGTCATTTGCCGACTTAAAACAGGCTTTACTCTATTTTGCAAAAGAAATGTTTGGAGAAAAAACTCAAATTCGTCTTCGTCCGTCCTATTTTCCATTTACAGAACCGAGTGCAGAAATGGATATTTCGTGTAATTTATGCGGTGGCGAAGGTTGTCAATTTTGCAAATTTACGGGCTGGGTAGAAATTCTTGGTTGCGGAATGGTTGATCCAAATGTACTCGAAAATTGCGGAATAGATTCAAAAACCTACTCCGGATATGCTTTTGGAATGGGTGTTGAAAGAATTACCAATCTGAAATTTCAAGTAAAAGATTTACGGCTTTTTTCTGAAAATGATGTCCGTTTTCTTGAAGAATTTAAAAGTTCATTTTGATGAAAATCAAAAAATTTTATAGAGGTTGTTGAAACGAACTAACCTCTATTTTTTTATCTAAATACGTGAATTACACCTCATAGTCAACACTTGTACGAGCTATTCTTACTTTTCCAATGTAATTTGCCACTTTTTTATGTTCTGGATGTTCCATATAGGTTTTTAAATCCTGAATGTTTGCAAATTCACTGTAAATAACAAGGTCTTGATTTCCATCAAAAAAATCGGGAATATTTATACCAACTTCCAATGTAATTATTTGAGGAATAGAACTTTTAAGATTTTCTAAAATCTCTTTTATGTAAACTGCATTTTCTTGTTTGGTTTTTCCTTCTGCAAATT
Organism: Paludibacteraceae bacterium; assembly: GCA_039811505.1. Classification (GTDB taxonomy): domain Bacteria; phylum Bacteroidota; class Bacteroidia; order Bacteroidales; family Paludibacteraceae; genus UPXZ01. Next base: position 4,464 of record JBDHYS010000027.1, read on the forward strand.
CTGCTAATTGAAATATTACGATATGCTTAATCATTGTTTTGTTTGTTAAAAGTGTAAAGTAAAAAGAGACAATTGGTTTTATTCCATTTTTTTGGGATAATCGACAGTATAATGCAAACCTCTACTTTCTTTTCTTTCAAGCGCTTGTTTGATTATTAGATATGAAACGCTGATAACGTTTCGAAGTTCACAAATTTCACGCGAAACAACTGATCTTTGAAATAAACTTTCTGTTTCCCAATATAAGATTTTCAAACGGCTCATCGCCCTCTTCAAACGCAAATTTGACCTCACAATACCAACATAAGTGCTCATAATTTGCTCCACTTCCCTAAAACTTTGCGTTATCAAAACCATTTCTTCCGTCAAAGATGTGCCTTCATCGTTCCAATCGGGAATCGCATTGTTAAACTGTAGTTTTTCTATCTGTTTTGAAGCGTGTTTTACGGCAAAATCAGCATAAACAATCGCTTCCAACAACGAATTGGAAGCCAATCGGTTTGCACCGTGCAAACCTGTTCGAGAACATTCACCCACAGCATACAACCGATTTATGGACGATTCGCTGTTATAATCAACATCAATTCCGCCGCACATATAATGTTGTGTGGGACAAATGGGAATATATTCTTTTGTAATATCAATTCCGTGTTCCAAACATTTTTGATAAATCATTGGAAAATGTGTTTTTGTCTCTTCAGGATCTTTGTGCGTTACATCTAAATACTCAAAATCATCTCCATTTATCTTCATTTCGTTATCAATTGCTCTTGCCACAATATCACGCGGTGCCAACGAACCTCTCCTGTCGTATTTATACATAAATTCTTCCCCTTTTCTGTTTCTCAAAACAGCTCCATAACCACGAATAGCTTCTGTAATCAGAAAAACGGGACGTTCTCTTTTAGACGTATAAAGTGCAGTTGGGTGAAACTGAACAAACTCCATATCTTTTATACCTCCTCTTGCTCTGTGAACCATCGCAATGCCATCGCCAGTAGCAATTGGTGGATTGGTAGATGCTAAATAAACACCGCCAACACCGCCGGTTGCAAGAATGGTAACTTTTGATAAAAAAGTATGAATATGATTGCTTTTTTGGTTTAGAACGTACGCTCCATAACATTCTACATCACGAGTTTGACGAGTAATAATCTGTCCTAAATGGTGTTGTGTTAATATCTCAATTGCAAAATGGTGTTCAAAAATATCAATATTCGGTTCTTGACGTACTTTATTGTTTAAACTTTCCTGAATTACAAATCCTGTATTATCTCTGTGGTGCAAAATTCTAAATTCGGAATGACCACCTTCTTTGTGTAGATCAAAACGTGAAGAATCTGATATTTCTTTATCAAAACTTACACCCCACTCTATTAACTGTTCAATTTGTTTGGGTGCATTTTCGACAACTAATTTCACCGAATTGGCATCGCAATGATCATCGCCGGCGATTAAAGTATCTTCAATATGTTTTTGAAAACTATCCGGTGGATACATTACAGTGGCAATTCCGCCTTGTGCAAACGAAGTGTTGCTCTCTTCCAATGTGGTTTTACAAAGCAACGCAACTTTTCCGTGTTTAGCAGCTTTCAACGCAAAACTAATTCCACCAATTCCACCGCCAATTACTAAAAAATCATACTTTTTTATCATAATATAGTACTCTTTTTTTTGTTTGTTCTATTTTCGTTTAACCAATTTTACAACATTTTCAACGTGGTGCGTATGTGGAAACATATCGACCGACTGAACGGCAACTATTTTATATTTTTCATCTAATAAGTTCAAATCACGTGCTTGTGTCGCAGAATTGCAACTTACATAAATAATTTTGTCCGGATTTGCATTTAATATCGCTATTATAACATCATCGTGCATTCCAGCGCGTGGAGGATCTGTAATAATAACATCTGGTTTGCCGTGTTGTTGAATAAATTCATCATTTAATACATTTTTCATATCGCCGGCAAAGAAAAGCGTATTTTCAATATTATTAATAGTAGAATTGACTTTTGCATCTTCTATAGCTTCCGGAACATATTCGATACCAATCACTTTCTTCACATTTTTTGCCACAAAATTAGCAATTGTGCCGGTTCCGGTGTATAAATCATACACTAATTCATCTCCCGAGAAATCGGCAAAATCACGCACAATTTTATAAAGATTGTATGCTTGCTCCGAGTTGGTTTGATAAAAAGATTTTGCTCCAATCTTAAATTTCAATCCTTCCATCTCTTCAAAAATGGCTGATTCACCTTTGAAAGTGATAATTTCCTGATCTGTAATCGTGTCGTTAGCTTTTGAATTTACAACGTACAAAAGTGAAGTTATTTCAGGAAATTTTGAGGCTAAATGTTGTAATAAATCGTTTATTTTTTCATTATCTTGATAGAAAAAAACCACAATTAGCATTAATTCGCCAATGGAAGAAGTGCGAACAATCATTGTTCTTAAAAATCCTTCTTGTTTTCGAATATCAAAAAATGAGAGTTCGTTTTTTGTTGCATAATCACGAATTTCATTTCTTATTTTGTTCTGGATATCATCTTGCAGCCAACATTTATGAATATCGAGCACCTTATCATACATACCAGGAATATGAAATCCAACGCCATTTTGATTGTCAGTTCCTTCTTCCGATTGTATCTCTTCATGCGTTCTCCAACGCTTGTTTGAGAATGTAAATTCTAATTTATTTCGATAAAAAACGGTCTTTTCAGAGCCAACAATCGGATTTATAGCCGGTAATTCTACTTTTCCGATTCGTTGAAGATTATTTACGACCTCATTTTGTTTGAATTTCAACTGATGTTGGTAAGGTAACATTTGCCATTTGCATCCTCCACAAATTCCAAAATGTTCACAAAACGGAATTTCTCTTTCGGCAGATTCTTTTGTGATTTGCAAAACTCTGCCTTCCATAAAATTATTTTTCTTTCGTGTAATTTGAATATCAACGACATCTCCAGGGACAACAAAAGGGACAAAAACAACCAAATCATCAACTTTTGCAATCGCTTTCCCTTCTGCTGCAATATCGGTAATTAATACATCTTTGAGTATCAGCAATGATTTTTTTTTACGTGCCATCGGTGTTTTATTATATAAAAATACAAAGTTAATCTATTTTTCTGATGCAATTTAGGATTATGACGAAATAAGATACAAAAAAAAGAAGATGAGTTTTATGTTTTTCATCTTCTTTTCTCCATAATTATATATTTTTTTATCCCATAGGAATAAATTCATTGTATTCCTCAACAGACGCTCCATTTAGACAAGCTTCAATTATTTTCCTGCCCATAGGATGCAGATCGGGAGTTAAATATTGTTGAAGTTCTTGCTTGAAAAAATCGTACAAAATTTCTGCGCCTTTATCATAACCTTCTGTTCCCACGTCGTTTTGTTTGTAAACTTGAAGAAAACGTGATGGAATTTTGGCTCCTTCGATGGTTAAATAGTTCAATTCATAACCCAATAAAGGAGAGCGTGCTGGCTGATATTGATCGTGTCTTAATCTTGCATTTCCACGCCGCGTTAAATATTCACGCATTATCAATTGTGGTTTGAAACCAACTTTCCAAACGCCGATGTATTGATTTGGAACCAACGTAAAACGAGTTGACGAGGTGTCGATAATTTGTTGGAGCAACATATTGGCATGATGAACTTTTTTTCCGGTAGCAAAGGGCCAGTACGAACCTACACCCTCTGAACCCATTCCGCTGCTGCCCACAATACTTGGATTGGCGTGTCCGCGAGGCGAAACCAAACGCCACAACCACGCTAAAGCCGGTGGAAGAATGTGAAATAATCCAATTATTCCGTAATTTGGATTTTCTGCTGAACTCATCGGAGTTCGAACACCAAAACTACGCACATCAATGGAAACGGGCGATCCAATAATATTCGGAACAATATTTCTTGGCAAAATAACACGTGGATTTGGGCATCGTTTGTTTGGTTCATCTTCAATGTGATCCCAAATTAATGCGGTGCTGTCTGGATTGGTTTGAATATTTAAAAATAAAAGTGGCGTAGAAGGTTTTATCGTTATTTTCTCTAAAAACGGATCATCACCATATTCATTTACACCATCAACTCGAATAAACCACGCATTTTCAGCATCAATAACGGTAAGTTTTCCATTGTTGCGTTGAATGGAAGGATGACATAGTGCCATATCGTCCGTTACGGGATTGAAAGAGGAAAAAATAGGCAAATTAATCAATCGCCTTTCACCGCTGTTTTTATTTTCTCCAATTAGAATTTGTCCATTTGGTTCACGAAGAATATGTTGAAGCATTTCACTTTTTCCGCCTCCGCTTGCTCCTTCGTGCATAAAAGTTGTAACATTATCATACGGACTAACAGCCTGAACAGTAGAACAGTGTGTTGTAATCCAACCCTCATTTTCACCTTTTGTAAGCAATGCTCCGTACAAACCTTTTTTAGCACTTGGGCCGGGATAAAGATTATATGAAAAAATATCGTGTCGTTTTCCTTCTCGATTATGAACCACAATTTGTTTCCCTCCAAAATGGGTGTGTCGAAAGGTTGGTGCTACATAAATTATCGATTCCAATTCCATATTTTCCGTTAGTTCATCAACAGGAACTAAAATTTGCAACATAGCAAGTCCCATTGCAAAAAAACCGGCATTGGCTGGAGCAATTGCCATTCCTGTAACACCGATGTTTTCACGACCGGCAAAGTAGAAAAACACAGCCAATTCTTGCTCTTTCAACCAATCAAAAGTCTCTTTTTTAAGTTTGCTAAAAGGATAATCAAATCGTTCTTCAAACTTTTCCTTATCAGTAGGTAAATTATCGGCAATCAACATTGTGTCCGGATCTCTTCTTCTCATATAAGCCTCCAAATAATTGGCAGAAATGCCATTTTGCACGCGATGAACAATTGCTTCCGTTACAATTCCTTTATTGGGAATATTGTATTTCACTTCAAAAGAATTGTTGTTTTTATCGCCTCCTAAGGCAGCTATTGAAAGTTCTTCCACACTATTGTAAACTTTGAATCCTTTGCAATTATTCAATACATCTATTGCTTCGGGCGGGAGAATAATTCCTCGTTTTTCTAAATTCTGAAAAAAATCGTTCATATTGTTTTTTTTAATAAAGATTGCTAATTTTATAATTATATGTTTTTAAAAGAAGTTA
>JBDHYS010000028.1:0-9442 GCA_039811505.1 Paludibacteraceae bacterium
TTTATCTCGGTTTAGGAACGAATGTTGGTGATAAGAAATTTAATCTTCGGCAGGCTTTCATTGAGATTGAATTGAACATCGGAATCATACTTGAAACGTCATCTTTTTACGAATCGGAACCGTGGGGATTTGAATCGGAAAATCAGTTTCTTAATGCGGTGATTGTTGTTGATACCAATTTTACGCCATTGGAACTTTTGGAACAGCTGAAAGCTATCGAAAGAAAAATGGGACGGATTGAGAAAAATAAATCGGGTTATGTCGATCGGATTATTGATATTGACATTTTATTTTTCAACAATGAAATTATCCATTCTTCAACATTAACTGTTCCGCATAAATTTCTTCACAATAGAGATTTTGTACTGTTCCCACTATTGGAAATAGCACCTTATTTTGTTCATCCGTTGTTGGAATCGACGATCGAGGAACTTGCCAATAGAATAGAAAACAAAACTTGCAAATTGAACGATGAGGAGTTGTAAGATTGCTATTTACTGTCTGTTTGGTGAAAATCTGCAATTAGCTGTTTAGCCTTTTCTAAATCTTTTTCAAAAACAAGCACTTCTATTCCGCGTTCTTTGTCATCAAAAATTGGATAAAGTCCAACCATTGTTGCATCGTTAAGTTCACAATCAATTCCGTTCTGTTTTAATACTTCCATTTCTAATTCGGCTTCAACCATCGAGCTGTAAAATTTGAAAGGAACAATTTTTTCTTCTGTCATAGTTGTAGATGTGTTAAATTAGATTTAATTTCCTACTATTATAACGCTCACATCGCCTTATTTGTTTTATTTTTGTGGTTGTAAATACTTTGACTTCGTAGTTATGAAAATAAAATCATTTAATCTTTCTACTTTTCGTCGAAAAACAGTTTTAACGCTGTTGTATCCACTTTTAATTGGACTGATTATGCTGTTCCGTATTTTACCAATTTCAGTTGTAAGACGTTTTGCTAATTTCGTAGGAAGGCAATTTTACAATAAAGCAACTAAATCCCGTTCTTGGGCACTTTCAAACTTAAAATTGGTGTATGCGGATTCATTAACTTCTACAGAACAGGAAGAAATTGCTCAATCAAGTTTTATCGAAATTGTGAAAGGATTTCTTGATTATATGGCTTTTTCCAACGTTACTGAAAAAGAAAAATATTTTAATTTGATTGAAGTTGAAGGGGAAGAACATTTGAAAAAAGCGTATGAAAGGGGAAAAGGTGTTATTTGTTTGATTCCACACATGAGTTCGTGGGAGTTTGCTGCCGTTACGCCACCGATGCTTGGGTATGAAACGTCCGCTGCAAGTCAATCGATGAAAAGTTCGCTGTTGGAAAATCTGATTCTGAAATTTAGGATGAAAAGAGGTTTGAAAAACATCACAAGAGAAGGTTCATATCAAAAATTGATAGATGTTTTGAACAAAGGTGAATGTCTGATTTTAATGACCGATCAAGATACAAGAGTGAAAGGAATTTTTGTCGATTTCCTTGGACACGAAGCTTATACGCCACTTGGAGCATCGCGTCTATTGGCTGACACCGAAGCAGCTTTAGTCCCGATGGCAATGGTAAGAAAAGAGGATAATAAGTATCGTTTTATTATTTTTCCAGATATAATTACACAAAAAACAGATGACAAAGAAGGCGATTTGAGAACAAACACACAAAATCAGAATAAATTTTATTCAGACATCATTAAAAGTTACCCAAATCAATGGGTTTGGATGCACCGAAGATGGAAAACAACGCCGGAATCTTTGGCTGCAGTCTTGAAAGCGAGGGAAGAATTAAAACAAAAGAGATGATTTTTTTGCTACCTTTGTAATCTAAATTATTAAAAAGCGATGAGTCAAAATCAAACTATTTATTCGCCTGCAGTCATTGAATTTGTTACAGTAGTGGCAGAAACGTGCTTGTTTTTAGAGCAAACTTCCACTTATAGCAAATCCGATTTTATCTCCAAAATGGTGAAATTATTGCCATTATTATATCTAAAAACAACATTAATAGAGCGTCCGAGCGAAGATGAAGAACGTTATATGGAACGATTTGTGCAGGAAGACGATTATTATTTTATTAAAAATCAAGTGGAAACAATTTTGGGTGAAGACGATTCGTATTTAGAAGTTTTTGACCCGAATATGCCTTATAGCGACACGCCGATTGCAGCGTTTATTTCAGAAACAATGGCAGATATTTACCAAGAATTAAAAGATTTTACAGAAAATTTCAAATTGGGCGAGGAGGCAATTATGACAGCCTCACTTTATGCTTGTATCGATGCTTTTGTGGAGCATTGGGGGCAAAAATTGACGAATGCACTTCGTGCTTTTCACGCTTTGAATTATGGAATGAAAGAGGAAGAAAATTGGGATGATGATAAAATTATGGAAGGAAGTAGCAAAATAAAAAGACAAGGTTTTCTCGATTTCCAAAACGAATAATCTGAATAAATGATTCAATAAATATGAACAAATACTCCAAATCACTGTTTTTTTTCCTAACGATGTTTTTATCGCTTACTTCTTACGCACAAGATTGGGCAAATCTGAAATTTTACCAAAATCAAAATGAATCAGCGTTGCAATTATCAGATTCAGAACGTTCAGTTGTGTTTATGGGAAATTCGATAACGCAACAATGGAAGGAAAAACATCCCATGTTTTTTAGAGATAACGGTTTTTTATGCAGAGGAATCAGCGGACAAACTTCGCCTCAAATGTTGCTCCGTTTTCGTCAAGATGTGATACAATTGCAACCGAAAATTGTTGTTATTTTAGCCGGAACAAACGATATTGCCGGAAATACAGGGGAATCGACTTTGGAGATGATTTTGAACAACATTGCTTCAATTACGGAATTGGCAAAAGCAAATGGAATTGTCCCCGTTCTTTGTTCTGTTCTACCTGCTTATGATTATCCTTGGAAAAAAGGTTGCGAACCAAATGTTAAAATTCCGCAATTTAACGATTTGTTAAAAAAATATGCAGCTGAAAACGATGTGGTTTTTGTGGATTATTTTTCTTCTATGGCAAATGATGTAAACGGAATGAAGGCGGAATTGACTTACGATGGTGTGCATTGCACTTTAGAAGGTTATGATGTGATGGAACGAATTATTTTACCCGTTTTGCAAGACATTTTAAATAACTAAAAACGATTTTTTCAGTATTAAAAAAATAATTCTCAAACTTTGAAAACTGTCATCATTCAATACAATGCAGGTAATATCCGCTCGGTAGATTTTGCACTTCAGCGACTTGGAGTCAATGCATCGGTTACAGATAATCCGTCCGATATTTTGTCTGCCGATCGTGTTATTTTTCCCGGAGTTGGTGAAGCTTCTTCTGCAATGAGGTATTTGAAATCAAAAAAATTGGATCGTTTAATTGTTGATTTGAAACAACCTGTTTTGGGAATTTGCTTGGGAATGCAATTAATGTGTCAATCTTCGGAAGAAAACAATACGGATTGTTTGCAAATTTTTCCCAATAAAGTAAAAAAGTTTTCATCGTTAGATTATAAAGTACCACAAATTGGGTGGAACACAATTTATGATTTGAAAATGCCACTTTTCAATGGGATTTCTGAGAATGAATTTGTCTATTTTGTACACAGTTTTTATGTAGAAAAATCGGAATTTTCCACTGCCACAACTTGTTATGGATTTGAATATACTTCGGCAATGCAAAAGGATAATTTCTTTGCGGTTCAGTTTCATCCCGAAAAATCCGGAATAGCAGGCGAAAAAATCATTCAAAATTTTTTATCTAAAACAGTGTAGAAAAACTGTTTTACTTTCTCTAATTTTTTTATAAATATGGAATTTACACTTCAACATACAGATAAAAACAGCAACGCACGAACAGGATTGATAAAAACCGATCACGGAGAGATAAAAACACCAATTTTTATGCCGGTTGGCACAGTTGGAAGTGTGAAAGGTGTCCACTTTAAAGAATTGAAAGAGGAGGTGAAAGCACAAATTATTTTAGGAAATACATATCATCTCTATCTTCGCCCAGGCATTGAAATTTTAGAACAAGCCGGCGGATTGCATAAGTTCAACAGTTGGGATAAACCGATTTTGACAGATAGCGGCGGTTTTCAGGTTTTTTCGCTTTCTAACACCCGCAAAATGCACGAAGAAGGGGTAACGTTTCGTTCCCATATTGACGGAAGCAAACATCTTTTTACGCCCGAAAAAACGGTTGAGATTCAACGAAGCATAGGTGCTGATATTATGATGGCTTTTGATGAATGCACGCCTGGAACAGCCGATTATAATTATGCGAAAAAATCGATGGAATTAACGCATCGCTGGTTGGACAGAGGAATCAAACGATTTGACGAAACAGAATCAAAGTATAATTTTTCACAAACCTTTTTTCCCATTGTGCAAGGTTGCGTTTATGAAGATTTGAGAAAACAATCGGCTGAATTTGCAGCATCAAAAAACAGAGAAGGTTACGCAATTGGCGGTTTAGCAGTAGGCGAACCGGCAGAAGTGATGTATGAAATGATTGTGATTGTAAATGAGATCTTACCAAAAGACAAACCTCGCTATCTTATGGGAGTTGGAACACCCGTAAACATTTTAGAAGCAATTGAACGAGGTGTAGATATGTTTGACTGTGTGATGCCTACAAGAAACGGTCGGAATGGAATGTTGTTTACATCGGAAGGAATCCTGAATATGAAGAATGAAAAATGGAAAAATGATTTTTCGCCTATTGATATAAATGGGACTGCTTCGGTTGATTTGATTCATACAAAAGCGTATCTTCGCCATTTATTTGTTTCGCAAGAACTTCTTGCAATGCAGATTGCCTCCATTCATAATTTGGCTTTTTATCTTGAATTGGTTCGTCAAGCACGTCATCATATTGAATTGGGCGATTTCTCTGTATGGAAAAAAGAGATGGTTGTAAAATTAGCAAGACGATTGTAAATGAAAGTAAATTTTCAGAAAATAGGGCTGTATAAAATTGATACATACATTATCAATAAATTTTTGGGTACGTTTTTCTACTCCATTGTACTCATTTTGAGTATTGCGGTTGTGTTTGATATTACCGAGAAAATTGATAATTTTTACGAATACAACGCACCTTTGAGGGCAATTGTGGTGGATTATTATTTTAATTTCGTTCCATTTTATGCCAATATGTTTACGCCGCTTTTCACGTTTATTTCAGTTATCTTTTTTACCTCAAAAATGGCTAATAACACAGAGATCATTGCGATTTTATCAAGCGGAATCAGTTTCAACAGGCTGATGAGACCGTATATTATTTCGTCCATCGTTATTACGTTGATGGCTTTTGGTTTGGGTGGATTTGTGATTCCAAATGCAACGAAAAAAATGCTCGAATTTGAAAATCAATATATCAAGCCATTCAAAACCAATAATATGCGAAATGTGCAAATGGAAATTGAAAAAGGGGTGATTATGTATATTGAGCGTTTTGATATTTCAAACAATACAGGTTATTCGGCTTCGTTAGAGAAATTTGAAGATAAAACCTTGGTTTCGCGACTTACCGCAACTTCTATTGTCTGGAACTCCACTGATCATTGGACTTTGAACGATTATGTGCAGCGAGATTTTGATGGAATGAGGGAGAAATTGATACGCGGTTCTCAAATGGATTCGGTTATTCACGTTCAGCCCGAAGAGTTTTTTATTACTTCAAAAGAAGCCCCACAGTTAAATTTGATAAAACTTGGTAAGTTTATTCGGAAACAAAAAGAGCGTGGTGTTGGAAGTGTGCAGGCTTTTGAAGATGAATATTTTAGAAGATATTCGTTCCCAATCTCGGTTTTGATAATGACGTTGATTGGCGTTTCACTTTCCTCGCGAAAAATTAGAGGCGGAATGGGAATAAATTTAGGAATTGGTTTGGCTTTGAGTTCTCTTTTTGTGATTTTTACAACGATGTCCACTAATTTCGCCGTAAATAATTCGATGCCGATTCTATTGGCTGTTTGGTTGCCAAACATTATTTTTCTTTCAATAGGCATCGTTTTGTATATCAAAGCACCGAAATAAAAACATATTTTGGATAATTCTTAAATTTAACTACTTTTGTTCGAGTGATATTTCTTTCTATAAAAACCTTAAATTTTTAAAAGAATATGCTTGTAAAAACATTTGGATCTGCTGTTCAAGGAATTAATGCTACAATTATTACCATTGAAGTAAGCGTCTCTCAGGGAATCCGATTTATGATAGTTGGCTTGCCCGATAATGCAGTGAAAGAGAGCCACGAACGAATTGTGGCTGCTCTGAAATACAACGGTTTTGATCTTCCGCGAAAACAAATAGTTGTCAATATGGCTCCAGCCGACATAAGAAAAGAAGGCTCAGCGTATGATTTGCCGTTGGCAATTGGAGTGTTGGCGGCAGCTGAAAAAATTCCCGATACCGATTTAAATCAATATATTATTATGGGCGAACTCTCTTTGGACGGAAGTCTTCAGCCGATAAAAGGAGTTTTGCCGATTGCAATTAAAGCACGTGAGGAGAAATTCAAAGGATTTATTCTTCCCAAGCAAAATGCACGAGAAGCAGCCGTTGTGAACAATTTGGAAGTTTATGGTGTCGAAAATATCAAAGAAGTCATTCAATTCCTGAAAGGAGAAATCCAATTGAATCCTACTGAAGTGAATACACGCGAAGAATTTTATCAACAGCAAAATCTTGCAGATATCGATTTTTCTGATGTAAAAGGGCAAGAAAACGTGAAAAGAGCGTTAGAAGTTGCGGCTGCAGGTGGACATAATATTATTATGGTGGGTCCACCGGGAGCCGGAAAATCGATGATGGCAAAACGAATTCCTACAATTTTACCACCATTAACACTTCACGAAGCGCTTGAAACAACTAAAATTCATTCTGTTGTTGGAAATATTGATAGCAACACATCGCTTATTTCTCAACGACCATTTCGAAGTCCTCATCACACTATTTCTGACGTTGCGTTGGTGGGCGGAGGTACATTTCCGCAGCCGGGTGAAATTTCGTTATCGCACAATGGAGTTTTGTTTTTAGATGAATTACCGGAATTTAAACGCACCGTTCTTGAAGTGATGCGGCAACCATTGGAAGATAGGAAAATTAGTATTTCGAGAGCAAAATTTGCCATTGATTCTCCTGCAAGTTTTATGTTGGTGGCATCAATGAATCCTTGTCCTTGCGGTTACTACAATCATCCGACAAGAGATTGTGTTTGTGCTCCCGGAATTGTGTCGAAATACTTGAATCGTATTTCAGGCCCGTTGTTGGATAGAATTGATATTCATATTGAAATTATCCCTGTTCCGTTTAAAAAAATGTCAGAATTAAAAGAATCTGAAAAGAGTGAAGAAATTAGAAAACGGGTAATCAAAGCACGTGAAATTCAAGCACAGCGATTTAAGGATATGGATGGAGTGTATAATAATGCACAGATGTCATCGAAAATGCTGCGTGAATTTGCACAACCCAACAAAGAAGGGAGTGAATTGCTCAAAAATGCAATGTTGCGGCTCAATCTTTCTGCACGTGCTTATGATCGAATCCTTAAAGTTTCTCGTACAATTGCCGATTTGGAGGATAGTGAAAATATCCTTACGCATCATTTAGCAGAGGCAATAAATTATAGAAATTTAGACAGAGAAGGCTGGGCAGGATAATATATTTCTATGAGATTATAGATTTTTTGGTTTGCTTTTTTTGCTTTTTTTGCCTATCTTTGTAAGGATTGAAAAATAATAATTTAAAGAATATAAAAATGAAAACATTAGATTTTACAGGATTATCCAACGTAGAAAAAGTTACAAACGGTCTTCAAGGTTTGTTGGCAGATTTGCAAGTTTATTACACCAATTTACGTGCATTTCATTGGCACATAAAAGGAAAAGAATTTTATATGCTTCATGAGAAATTTGAAGAAATGTATGATGATGTGGCAGCAAAAATAGATGAAATGGCAGAAAGAATTTTGATGTTAGGCGATTCTCCGGTTCATAATTTTTCTGCCTATTTGAAAACAGCAAAGGTTCAAGAAGTTGGTTTAATCAGCAACGGTGAGGCAGCGGTAAAAAACGTGCTTGACACAATTAAATATCTTATTGCACAAGAGAGAGCATTGCTTTCAGTTGCTGCTGAAGCGGGAGATGAAGCTACCGTAGCTTTGTTGAGCGATTATATTTCAGGTCAAGAAAAAGAAGTTTGGATGCTTACATCATTCCTTTCATAAGTGAAATAACAGATTTTTGAGAAATAAAAAAACCAAGTATGAAAACATCAAACTTGGTTTTTTGTTTTATAAGGAGATTTTGAAAAAAAAAGATAGTTTTTATGAATATAATACTTAAACCGGTTGAAATTATTTCAAATAGAAGCATTGCAAAAGATGTGTATGTCCTCTCTTTTCAACGTGATTTTAATTTTACGGCAGGTCAAATCATTGCTGTCGATATAATTCCAAATGGGACACCAAGATTATACAGCATTGCAAGTGGTGAAAATGAGAAAAATATCGATATTTTGTTTGATGAAAAATTAGATGGAAAATTGACGCCATTTCTTTCAAATTTAACTTCTGGCGATACGATTTATGTGTCGGAGCCTTTTGGAGATTTTCGTTGTGAAGATGAAAATTGTTGGTTTATTGCTTCCGGAACCGGAATTGCACCTTTTGTTTCGATGATTCGCTCGGGAATGGCAAAAGGGAAAAAATTAATTCACGGCGGAAAATACGATGAAAATTTTTACTTTTCGGATTTGATTGAAAAAGAATTAAAAAATGATTTTGTTCGTTGTGCTTCACAACAAATGGATACGCTTTTTTACAAAGGAAGATTAACAAAATGGTTGGAAGAACAACATGTTTTTTCAAAAGAAATAAGTTATTACCTTTGCGGAAGCAGTGAAATGGTTGTGGATGTGCGTGATTTTCTAATAAAAAAGGGTGTTTCTTTTGATAAAATCATATCTGAAACCTATTTTTAATCGTATAAATAAGATTTTTTAATGTATCAAATGGAGAATAAAAGAAATATTTTTGGATGCAATCTTGAAGAGGTAAAAGAAATTACAGCCGAATTGGGCTTGCCAGCTTTTACCGCTTTGCAAATTACCGATTGGCTGTACAAAAAAGATGTTCGTTCCATCAATGAAATGACAAATCTTTCCAAAAAAAATCGTGAAAAATTAGATTCTCTGTTTTTTATCCAACGAACTCCGCATTCAAATGTGCAAGAATCTGTTGATGGAACAAAAAAATATTTATTTCCCACACAATCCAATAAATTTATAGAAGCAGCTTATATTCCCGAAAAAGAACGTGCGACGCTTTGTGTCTCTACTCAAATTGGTTGTAAAATGGTTTGTCTTTTTTGCATGACAGGAAAACAGGTATTTCAAGGAAATTTAAGTTCGTGGTAAATCATAAATCAG
>JBDHYS010000029.1:0-9378 GCA_039811505.1 Paludibacteraceae bacterium
TTGTAGTAATAAGAATCGATTTTCAAATTAATTTCAATTTTGTAAAATTAAAATATTAATGAAAAAAATAAATATAATTTATTGTATTGTAAAAAATATCTTTTTTTATACTGTGTAATTAAACCAATTATAGATAAAAAGGTTTAAGAAAAATGATTTTTTAACGGTATGAAACTGTTAAAAAGGTAGATTTATTGCTACTAAATTGAATTTGTATTTCTAAAAAGCAATTAAAAAACAAATAAAACAATTTACTTTGAAAAAATACGTTTAAGTTGATAGCATTTACTATAAATAACGGCGTTAATCACGCCGAAAAATTATTTGAATTTGCTGACGAAAGAGTGAATATACTGATTTGCACGTTCAATTATTGAATTATTTAAAATGATAGAAAACCAACATGCAGAATTTAAAACAGGGCGAAATTTTTTGATTGCCGATGTTTTTTACAAAGCGGGACAAATTGAGAATTGGGGACGAGGCACTATTCGTATGATTGAAGAATGTGAAAAGGAAGGACTTCCAGAACCGCATTTTGCTGTTAATAAAACACTGTTTACCTTCAGTT
Source organism: Paludibacteraceae bacterium (assembly GCA_039811505.1). Classification (GTDB taxonomy): domain Bacteria; phylum Bacteroidota; class Bacteroidia; order Bacteroidales; family Paludibacteraceae; genus UPXZ01. The sequence continues at coordinate 572 of JBDHYS010000029.1, forward strand.
TTGAAAATGAAAATTTCAACGTAAATGACGATAGGTTCACCGATAAGGTCACCAATAAAGAATCTGTTCAGCTTTCGGACAATCAAAGGAAAATACTTGAAATGATGCGAGAAAAAAGAGATTTGACTTTGACTGAAATAGCGATGAAAATCGGTATCTCTAAACGAAAATTGGTTGATAATACGAATAAAATCAAACAATTAGGACTTTTGGAAAGAATAGGCAATCCGAAAACAGGCTATTGGAAAGTGAAAGATTAATGAGGGTTTGAAATGAAGAAAACAGAGCCAATAATGATATGATGTAATTGAGAATGAATGTAATTTTTTAATTTATTTCTCTAACTTAGATAGTATAAAATTGAAATGGATGTTTCTGTTATTATTGTAAATTATAATACAAAAAAGCTTTTAGAAAACTGTCTGCAGTCGGTTTTTTTGCATACGGTTGATGTTGTTTTTGAGGTAATTGTAGTTGATAATGCGTCGATTGATGGCTCGCAACAAATGATAAAGGAAAAATTTTCAAAGGTCAAATTAATCGAATCGGAAGAAAACTTAGGTTTTGGAAGAGCTAATAATATGGGAATTGAGATTGCACAGGGGAGATATTTGTTTTTATTGAATAGCGACACCGAATTAAAGAACAATGCGATACATATTTTTTTCCATTATATGGAAAACCAAAATACCAAAGAAAATATTGGAGCGATTGGGTCTCTTTTAATTGATGAAGAAGGAAAATATTGTCATTCTTATGGAATGTTTCCTTCGGTTTTTAACAATAAATTGTTTCATTCGGAGGCTTTTTTACATGGAAAAAAGGAGTTTGATAAACAAGAAAATGAGTATGAAGTAGATTATGTTACTGGAGCTGATTTATTTGTGTCTGCAAATCTTTTTCGGAAATTAAACGGTTTTGACAATGATTTCTTTATGTATTATGAAGAAACTGATTTGCAATTTAGGATGAAAAAGCAAGGTTTGAGTAATAGAATTATTAAAGGACCTCGTATTTCTCATTTGGAAGGTGGTAGTATAAAAAATGTGAAAAAGAAAAAACAGAGCAAAAACAGTTTAATGACAACGAGTTTAAATTTATTTTTAAAGAAAAATTATACTCTTTTTCAACGTGTTTGCTTGAAAGGTTATTTTAAAATTGTGGATATTAAAGTTTTATTTAATTCTGCATTTGAGAAAAAATAGTTGATAATATTGGCTTAATGTAAATAAATGGGTTATTCATTTCCATATTTGGTGTTTATATTTTACTTTATGGTAATTGCGATTATGCAAATTGGGTTACCATTGGAGAAAAAAACAAGGCAATATCTAAACTTTTCTTTGTTGCTTGTTTATGTTCTTTTTTTTGGATTTAGAGGTTTTATTGGTTGGGATTGGTATAATTATTATCCGTTTTTTAAAAATATTGAAATGGCGGATATTAATTCGTTTGAACCCGGTTTTGTGTTGTACACACTATTGATAAAAAACGTTTTTCATTCTTATCAATCGTTTGTGCTTGTCAGTACGATTGTGAATGTTATTCTTTTACATTTTTTCTTAAAAAGATATTTGAATGAAAAATTTTATGCTTTGGGACTTGTAATTTTTATTGCTTTTTCTGGTTTTACATTAGAGATTGATTTAATGCGAAACGTTAAAAGTTTGCTGCTGTTTTTAATTTCAATTCAATTTATTGAACAAAAACGAATAGTTTGGTTTGTTCTATTAAATGTGTTGGGACTCTTTTTCCATTGGACATCTATTATTTTTCTCTTATTGTATTTTTTCTTGCAACGCCCAATTTCGTTGAAATTTTTCTTAATTACTTTCGTAATTGGAAATGTAGTTGTTTGGGCAAATTTCCAATATATTAAACCCATTGTGCTTTTCGTGGCTGGTTTTCTTGGCGAAGATGTAAATGAAAAAGTTACTTTTTATGTCGGAAATAAAATTTATGCCCAATCTTTTCAATTGTCCTATGGATACATTGTGAGAACATTAACGGCGTTGTTGCTACTGTTTTATTATGACAGAGTGCTAAATTTTTCAAAATCAGCCGTTATATTTGTCAATAGCTTTTTCATCTTAACGATTCTGTATCTTTATTTCTCAGAACTTTCCATCATAATAGGACGAATAAGTATTTTGTTTAATTTTTCAATTGCTATCTTGATTCCAATTTTATTACAGATTATAAAACCAGTTTCAACAAAAATAACTTTATTAGCACTCTATCTTTTAACTGTTTTAGCAAGAACAAACTCTTCTACGAACAATATTTTCTATGATTATGAAAATTCGCTGTTCAATAATCATCTTAAATCGTACAACGAGAGGGTAGAAATTTATAATAAATATAGCGAAAAAATAAAACAACAACAATGAGTTTAAAAGTTGCACTTATCACAGGAACGTATCCGCCGGAAAAATGTGGAGTTGGAGATTATTCTTCAAAACTGATTCATGCTCAAAATGCAAATTTTTGGAGATTATTCTATTATAAAGATTGGTCTTTTTCTTCGGTAATTAGGAAAATTAGAGAAATTGCTAAGTCTGATGAAGATATTTTAAATATTCAATATCCTTCAATGGGTTTTGGTTATAGTTTGGTGCCACATTTTTTGTGTTTTTATTTTTCTTTGTTTTCAAAAAAACATGTAACCGTTACGATTCATGAATACACTCGATTGGGGCGTAAAAGCAGATTAGCAGCAATTGTTTTTTTGATTTTTTCTCAAAAAATAATTTTTACAAATGAATTTGAACGTAAAGCTGCAATAAAAAGAATTCCATGGATTAAGAAAAAGAGCAAAGTCATAAAAATCTTATCCAATATCACTCCGGCTTTTGAGCATGTTCCTACAGAAAAAAGAACTTTTGATCTGGGTTGTTTTGGATTGTTGACGCCCAAAAAGGGAATTGAAGAATTTTTGGAAGTCTCAACTAAGATTTTGCAATTGAAACCTTCGATTGAAATTTTCATTATGGGACAAACTTTAGACAAATACAAAGATTTTTCGGACAAAGTGATGAACGAAGCTAATAAAATTGGAGTAAAATTATTTCTGAACAAAGATGAAAAAGATGTTTCGGCTATTTTATCCAATACGAAAATTTGCTATCTTCCTTTTCCAGACGGAGTTTCGGAGCGTAGAGGATCTTTTCTTGCTTCTGTGTTAAATTATTGTATGATTTATACTACGGAAGGAATTTACACTACCGAAGCTCACAAAGAATTTTGTTATTTTGTGGAAAAGGAAGATGCTGCGGATAGTATTGTTAAGGCGTTGAATCAAACGGAAGAATATTATCAATCGGCTCAATTAAAAACGGAAAAATTTATAAAAAATCATTTGCCAAAATCTTGGGAGGATGTGATAGAACAATATCATGATGTTTTCCAGATGAAAAAATAATAGAATAGTTTGTTGATGGTTGTATCTGTTATTATTGTCAATTATAAAACCCAAAAATTGCTTTTAGACACAATTAATTCGGTTTTTGAAAAAACTCAGAATATAGATTTTGAGATTATAGTGGTGGATAATAATTCGGATGATAATTCAAAAAAAACGATTGAGGAAAAATATGGGAATACGCTACAATTTATAGGATTGAAAGAAAATATTGGTTTTGGAAGGGCTAATAATGAGGGGGCAAAATATGCAAAAGGGAAATTTCTGTTTTTTCTAAATTCCGATACTATTTTAATAAATAATGCTATCAAAATTTTGGCAGATTTTTTGGAAAAAAACGAAGAAGTTGGGATTTGTGGTGGAAATCTCTATTTTGACGACTTGTCGCCTGCTCATTCTTGCATGCCCAAAAGACCGTCTGTTTTTTTGGAATTTTCCTCTGTTTTTGCTTTTATTCCTTTTAAGATTTTATGGGGAAAAAGATTTGATTTCAACACTTCGGGTATGTCAAAGGAAGTGGCAGATATTATCGGAGCTGACTTAATGATTCGTACTGATATTTTTAAAAAATTAGGTGGATTTTCAGCCGATTTCTTTCTTTATTTTGAAGAATCCGAATTGGCACATAGGGTAAGTATTAGTGGTTATAAAATTTTTAGCGTTCCCGATGCAAAAATTATCCATTTGGAAGGTAAAAGTACAACATCAGACATTAAAAAACGAAAGTACGCATTGATTTCGAGAAAAATTTATTATAAAAAAACTCATAACTATTTTCAACGATTGCTGATTGATTCTATTTTTATTGTAAAATGTTTTGTTGGTATAATTATGTCTATTGCAACAAAAAAAAAAGAATACGTTAAATATTGGTTGTATGCACTAAAAAAAGGAATGATAGAAATATGGTAAAGATAGCAATTGACTGTAGAATGATTCAAATGAGCGGAATAGGAACCTTTTTGAAAAATAATTTACAAAATTGGTTGTTACTTTCCGAGTATCAATGGGTGTTGTTAGGAGATGAAAAAATTATAAAAAAAGAACTTGTAATCCCTTCAAATTGCTCCATTGTACATTGTCAAATTCCAATTTTTTCATTAAAAGAACTAATAAACTTTCCTATCAAAGAGATAAATCAATGCGATGTTTATTATTCTCCAAATTTCAATGTGCCGATGGGAATAAAAATTCCCAAATTTATAACCGTTCACGATGTAGTTTTTTTGGATTTTAAAGATTTTTCGAATAAAATAGGTTATTGGATACGGTATTTTGTGTTGCGAAGATCATTAAGATTGGCACAAGGAGTTTTCACCGTTTCTGAATTTTCCAAGAAGAGAATATTGCATCATTTCAAAAAGAGTAACAATATTTCTGTTGTTTACAATGGAATCCAAGAAGATTTATTACGCTTTTCTGCTGAAAATAAACCGCGTATCTATGATTTTGAATATATGCTTTTTATTGGTAATATCAAAAGGCACAAAGGATTATCTGTTTTGTTGTCTGCTGTTGAAAAATTGGATAAAAAATTAATAATTATTGGCGATGTTAGTGGATTAAAAACTGCTGATAAAATAATTTTTGAAAAATTGAGTTTAAATAAAAATGTGATTTTATCCGGTCGTGTAGAAAGTGACGAAACATTATACACAATCATTTCACAAGCCGATGTGCTGATTCAACCTTCTCGTTATGAGGGGTTTGGGTTGCCGCCGTTGGAAGCGTTGTACTTAAATACTCCGGTAATATTATCGAATATTGAAGTTTTTAAAGAAATTTACGGTGAATTTCCCGTTACATTTTTTCAAGATGGAAACAGTGAAGACCTTAAATTAAAAATTATTAACAGAAAAAATAGAGAAATAGAAAAAGATGCAATTTTGGAAAAATATAGTTACAAAAATTCAGCACAAATTCTATTGACGAAAATACTGAAAGACATAAAAAAACTTGAATGAAAAAAATTCTACATATTTCAAAATATTATTATCCTTATTACGGTGGAATTGAAGATGTTGCCCACACGATTGTTGAGGAATTAAGACCGTATTATGAGCAAAAAGTAATTTGTTTTAACCATGAAAAAGGAAGTGTGCAAAATATCAATGGAATTGACGTTATACGTGTTTCAACCTTCGCTACCATTGCTTCACAGCCACTTTCCGTAAAATACTGGAGAATCATTCAAAAAACAATAGACGAATTTCGTCCTGATTTTATTCATCTTCATTTGCCAAATCCATTGGCTGGTCTTTTTATCCTAATTACAAACCTACGCGGTGCAAAAATAATTTCTCATTGGCATGCCGACATTCTTGGGCAAAAAGGAATTTATCCTTTATACAAGAATTTTGAGAGAAAATTACTGAAAATATCCGATAAAATAATTGCAACAAGTCAAATGTATGTCGATTTTTCACAGCCGTTGCAAGATTTTAAGGATAAAATTACGATTATTCCAAACACAATCAAAGACCACAAATTCCATCTTTTTAAAGGTGAAGAAGAAGAGGTAAGAAAAATTAAAGCAAAGCACGGAAATAAAGATATTGTCCTTTTTGTGGGGCGGCATGTTCCCTACAAAGGAATCGAAAAGCTGATAGAGGCAGATTCCTATATTAAAGAAGATTGTGTAATCCTAATTGCAGGAACAGGGACAAAAACGGTAGATTTGAAAGCATTGGCACAAAACAGTTCTCGTATAAAATTCATCGGTCGATTGTCCGACAACGATTTAAAATATTATCTCTATGCGTCTAAAATTTTTGCTTTTCCGTCTGTCAATCGGAGCGAAGCTTTCGGTGTTGCATTGGCAGAAGCTATGTTTTGTGGCTTGCCGGCAGTTTCATTCAATATCGAAGGTTCGGGAGCTTTATGGGTAAATCAAAACGAAAAAACAGGTTTTGTTGTGGATGATTTTGATTCCAAAAAATATGCAAAAGCCATTGACAATATTCTGAAATCACCTGAATTGCAACAAAAGTTTTCTAAAAACGCACAAGATTGGGTGAAAAGTAATTTTATGCGTGAGCAAATTTTACCTCTACTCAATGAAGTTTATACGTGATAAATGCTAAACATTTCGGTTGTAATATATGGACATTCCTATGAGTCGATTGCAAAATTAATTGCGTATTCATCAGGTTCAAAACAAATATCAACTGTTTTTATAATTGATAATTATCCAATTCAAAATAAAGAGTGGGAAAAACTTTCTGTTGAATATATTTTTACCGGCAAAAATGTGGGTTACGGAGCTGGACACAACATTGCCATTCGCAAAACGATAGCACAAAAAACGCCCTATCATTTAGTTCTAAATCCCGATGTGGAGTTTGATGGAAAGATTTTGGATAAGTTGATTGAATTTTTGGAAGAAAACAAAAACGTAGGTCTTGTTATGCCAAAAGTGTTTTACCCGAATGGTGAGTTGCAGTATTTATGCAAACTTCTACCGACACCTTTTAATCTTTTTTTCAGGAGATTTCTCCCTTCTTCGTGGACAAAACGGAGCAATGAAAAATTTGAACTTCGCAGTTCGGGCTACAATCAAATAATGGATGTTCCGTATCTTTCGGGCTGTTTTATGCTGTTGCGAACTTCAATTTTAGAAGAAATTGGACTTTTCGATGAGCGATTTTTTATGTATCCCGAAGACATTGATTTGACGCGCAGAATCCATCAAAAATACAGAACGGTTTTTTATCCTCACGTTTCAATCGTTCATCATCACGAAAAAGGTTCGTACAAAAACGGGAAACTTTTGTTCACACATCTTTGGAATATTATCCTTTATTTCAATAAATGGGGTTGGCTTTTTGACCGAGATAGAAAAAAAATAAACAAAAAGACACTTCAAAAGCTAAATTTGTTGTAACTTTGTTCATTAAATAGAGAAAAACATCATTCTCTTTTGTAGCAAGCCAGCATATTGTAATGCGCTTTGTATTGTAAGATTAAAGTTTTTATTTTCAGTAAATTATAAAAATAACGAAGGTATGGGATTTGATTTACTTCAAACAGCGAGCGCCTTTATGGTGCTTTTTGCAATTATTGATATTTTAGGTTCTGTCCCTATTATTCTAAACATCAAAGCCAAAGGAGAAACGATTAAATCATTGCATGTCAGTGTTATATCTTTTTTGATTTTATTGTTATTTCTTTTTGCAGGGGAAGGAATGTTGAGTATTTTTAGCGTAGATATTCAGTCGTTTGCAGTTGCAGGATCATTGGTTATATTCATTTTCTCGTTAGAAATGATTTTGGATATTGAAATTTTCCGAAACAACGGACCCGAAGGCGGCGCCTCAATTGTTCCCATTGCGTTTCCGTTGGTAGCTGGACCGGCTTCGTTTACTACGCTTCTTTCGCTTCGAGCAGAGTATGAAATTATTAATATCGTTGTGGCATTGCTCTTAAATATCGTGTTTGTTTACATTGTGCTTCGTTCTACCAATAAAATTGAGAAATTAATAGGAAGAAGTGGAATTTACATTTTGCGAAAATTTTTCGGTATCATTTTGCTTGCAATCGCCGTGAAATTATTTACTACCAATTTAGGAAGTCTTCTTTCCATACGTTAAAAAAACAACTTCCATTTTTTTCTGAACTTACTTTGTCCGTTTGTTGTTATGTTTGAAACGAATAAAATATAAAAACAGATGAAAATAGAAATATGGAGTGATGTGCTTTGCCCATTTTGTTACATTGGAAAAAGAAATTTTGAATCAGCCTTAACCCAATTTACTGAAAAAGATAAAATTGAAATTGAATGGAAAAGTTTTCAATTGAATCCTGCTTTGTCGGAATTTCCCTCTGAAAGTTATGAGGAATATTTAATAAACGCCAAAGGATTGCCAAAACATCAAGTGCAAGCAATGCTTGATAATGTAACTCAAATGGCTCAAAAAGTGGGATTACACTATGATTTTGAAAACGCAGTGATGGTAAATTCTTTTAAAGCACACCGTTTAATTCAATTTGCCAAAACAAAAAATGCAGGAAATCAAGCAGAAGAACAACTTTTCAAAGCTTTCTTTACCGAAGGTGAAAACATTGCAGAGGAAGCTACTTTAAAAAATATTGGAACAGAAATTGGACTTTCGGAAGCAGAAGTTGATCAGGCGTTGAATGAAAACAAGTATGCCGATTTAGTTGAAAGCGATATGCAATTAGCGAGGGATTTTCAAATAAGTAGCGTTCCGTTTTTTGTGTTCGACAGGAAATATGCCGTTTCGGGAGCACAAGCCGTTTCGGTTTTTCTACAAACCATGGAAAAATCTTTTTCAAAATGGAAAGAAGTACATAAAATGACTTCAATGGACGTTGTTGAAGGTGCAAATTGTTCTGTTGATGGCATTTGTGAAGATTGAAAAAAGGT
>JBDHYS010000030.1:0-9069 GCA_039811505.1 Paludibacteraceae bacterium
CTTGTTAAAGCTTTCAGGTTTAATACTTGATACTGCTCCTGTTAATTCTTTTTTAGTTTGCGAGCCGTATCCGATTGCAACAACTTCACGTAAAAGTTGCGAATCTTCTTCAAGTGAGATGGTAATACGGGATTTTCCGGCTACAGGCACTTCTTGGGTTTTATACCCTACGTAACTTACCACAAGTGTTCCGTTTGATGCAATATCTAATGAAAACTCTCCATTAAAATTGGTCATCATTCCATTTGTAGTTCCTTTTTCCAGAATGCTTGCACCGATTACCGGTTCCCCTGTTTCATCTGTTACGATACCTGTTACTGTTTTTCTTTGAGCTGCAGCATTCACAACAACTACAAAAAACAATAAGGCAATCATAACAACACGAGTCATAAAATTTAAACGCGTTCTTTTCATGCATTTAGTTTTTTTTGAGGTTTATACTAAGTTTCTTTTAAGTAAATGTGATGTTAATTTTTCTCCTTATTCATTTGAAAAATTGATAACATACATATTTCGAAACAAAATTAGACTTTTTTACTACTTATACAATAAAAAAATTGAATAATCAATCACTTTTTAATTGCAAACGTTTGCAATTACGCAAAAAAATGATTTTTTAGACATTTTTTAAGAAAAAAAACAAAAAAATTATTTATCCTACCATTATTCTTTAATTCTCACAAGTTTTCCATAAACGAAAAGAGCAATTGCCGAAATGAGACCGACCGCCACAAAAACATACCAAATATAGTGTGCATGTTGTGTTGCAACGGAATATGCTTCGGCAGAATCAAACAATCGCGGATCGGGACAATATTTATTTAACAGAAAACCCGATAATCCAAATGCAAATAAATAGGAAAAGAATGAATGGAGATGACTAAATCCAAGATACAAACCCTCTTCGCCTTTTGGAGATTGTAGGGAGAAATATTCCAAATATCGGGGCGAAATAAAACATTCGGCAACGGCTTGAAAAGCAATTCCAACAATCATCATAAATGCTACAGGATGCAATCCAATAATTGTGTCCGTTCCAATCTGATTTCCGAGCGACATCACAAATGCGGACAACGGAATAATCAACATTCCAATCATCATTGATGTAAGTGCTTTTTTCTTACGCATCAACGATGTAATAAAATTGACCAACACAAACACAATCAGTGGATTAACATTTGCATACCAACCCGGAGAGGCATCTTCACCAATTAAACGAATCACGTATTTTGGCATTGTGGCGTACATTTGACTTTGCACCATCCAAAAACCACTTATGATAAGAATAAGGAGAAATAAGCGCCAATTTGTCAAAATTTTCAAAAGTCCTTTCCCGATTTCCCTGAAACTTTTTCCTTGTCCTTCAGTTTTCACCGATTTATAAAATAAAATTACGGCAATCAACGCAAGAAAAGTCATACTTGCAGAGAAAAAATTGAGATAAACCAATCCTTGATCACCCATGCTTTTTCTTAATGGATCAACAACCGTTTTTCCGGTAAAAGCTCCAATATTTACCATCATATAAAATATGGAATATCCTTTTGCTCGTGTTTCTGAAGTTGTTTCGCGTGCAATTGTTCCCGAAATAACCGATTTGATAAAAGAGCCACCTACAACAATCAACACCAAGACGGGAATTATACTCCATCGAAGATTGCTTTCTGTTAAGCCGGTAAAAGTGGTTGTCATTCTATACTCCACCAATCCGGCACTTTCTAAAAATGTAGGTAATAATCCTAAACCAAAATAACCCAACGTCAGTAATAGAAATGCTAAAATTATGGCAGAACGAAATCCTATTTTATCGGCATAAGCTCCCGAAAATAGTGGCAATAAATATAACATTGCTGAAAAAACGCCGGAAATTGCTCCCGCTTCAATGTCTGAAAAACCCCAAACATTGGAAAGATAGAGCGTAATTACAATAAAAACGGCATAATATGCTAAACGCTCCAAAAGTTCGACACTATTAGCAACCCAGAAAGCATTGGAAAATTTTTGTTGAATATTGTTTTTTTGAGACATAAAAATAAGAATTTGAACGATTATTTATTCTTTTTTATAAATCGTTTGTTTAAATATGGAATTTGGCTAATTGGAAAATCTTTTTTTAGCACATACACAATAAAAATTGAGAAAAGTGCCGTGTTGATAAGAAAATTAAGCCAAATATTTGATACAGTGAGAATTTTACTTGCTCCAAATATAAAAAGCGTAAGCAACAAATAACCACCTAATTTTTTTAATTGGTAATTTATCGGCATGTGTTTTTGTCCGAAGAAATAGGAAAGCAACATCACAACAAAATATCCTACAAATGCCGACCACGCCGAACCCCAATAACTGTATTTAGGAACAAAAAGTATGTTTCCAATGAAAATTATCACGGTTCCTGCCACTGCAAACCACGCTCCGTAGTGATTCTTATCTTTCAGTTTATACCAAATAGAAAGATTGAAATAGACACCTTGAAAAATAAACGACCAAAGAATAATCGGCACTACATCAAGTCCTTTCCAATAACTTGGTTCTAAAATAAATTTAATTAAATCCATATAAAGAACCATTCCGAGAAAAATAAGAAGTGAAAAAATGACAAAAAACTTCATTGCATCGCTGTAAACAGCCAAACTATTTTTGTCCTTGTGTTTTGCAAATACAAACGGTTCGTAAGCATAGCGAAAAGCTTGTGTAAACATCATTATTACCATCGCAATTTTCCCGACTGCTCCATAAACTCCCAAATCAGCTTTTCCAACTTCACCAACTTGCAGAAACGGAAACAAAATTTTGTCCAAATTCTGGTTGGCAATTCCTGCAATTCCCAAAAATAAAAGTGGATAAGAATAGTTGAGAATTTGTTTTAGCAATTTCCAATCAAATTGGAATTTTGCAGCAAAAACATAGCGAAGAAGCACAAGCGTTTGCAATACAGTGGCAATAAAATTGGCTACAAACACATAACCAACACCGTAATTTGGATTATAAAACCAAGACACAGAATCAGGAGCAACCTTCATCAACCAAGGACAAAGCAAAAAGAAAAAGAGATTGAAAGCAATGTTTAATCCTACGTAAAGTAACTTCAAACTTGCAAAAACGATAGGTCGTTTTATAAATCGAAGATAAGCAAACGGAATAGATGCAAAAGAATCCAAAGCAACCGTCAATCCTAAAAGCCAGATAAATTCAGGATTATTATTGTAATTTAGAAAAGACGCAATCGGTTGGTTGAAAAAAACAATCAGTAAAGCAAAAAGAAAAGTGGTGAAACCAATCGAAATAAGTGTGTTTCCATACACTTTATTTGCATCTTCACCCTGCTTATTGGCATAGCGAAAAAACCCCGTTTCCATTCCATACGTGAGCAAAACAATCAAAAAGGCCGACCAAGCGTACAATTCTGTTACCGAACCCATATCGGCTTGTTTTACGAGCACAAACGTATAAAAAGGCGTAAGCAGCCAATTTAGAAATTTACCCACGATGCTGCTCATTCCATAAATGGCGGTATCTTTTGCTAAGGATTTTATCTCTTTTGCCATAATTTATTGCTCTGCACTTCTAAAAAAGATGAAGATATTTTCATCAATTCTCATCTTTCAAAAAACCTCCCTCTTGAAGAAGCGATTTTGCTGCCTCTATTTGTGATTCCAAAACTTGCAATTCAATCTCACTAAATTGCGGTAGCGGATAAATTGAGCTGATTGTGTCATTTTTTAGTACGCATTCAATTCCGTTGGATTCAAGTATTGACTTTGCAATCGCTGCATTTGCGCTGTAATCAAAACTCATTACTGTTACAAGTTTACTCATAATTTCGTTTTGTTAAAATAGAGTTCCCAAATCGGTTTTTGGATTTATTTTTCCTAAATGTTTGTAAGCATATTCTGTTACTTCTCTTCCGCGTGGAGTTCTTTTCAAAAATCCTTCTTTGATCAGAAACGGTTCATAAACTTCTTCAATAGTTCCGGCATCTTCGCCTAAAGCTGTAGCAATATTGGTTAATCCAACCGGACCGCCGCTAAATTTATCAATAATGGTATTCAAAATTTTATTGTCAATTTCATCTAAACCGTGCTTATCGATATTAAGAGCTTCCAAAGCATATTCAGCAATGGACAAATCAATTTTTCCATCGCCTTTTACTTGAGCAAAATCACGAACTCTCCTTAAAAGAGCATTCGCAATTCGAGGCGTTCCTCTACTTCGACCTGCAATTTCTTTACTGGCATTTTTCTCAATCGGAACTTGCAACAATCGAGCCGAGCGTTCCACAATTTTTGTCAAAACCTCAGCATTGTAATACTCCAAATGGCAATTTATCCCAAATCGAGCCCGCAAAGGAGAAGTAAGCAATCCGCTTCGTGTAGTTGCTCCAACCAACGTAAACGGATTCAATTCCAATTGAATGGAGCGAGCACTTGGACCTTTATCTATCATTATATCAATGCGATAATCCTCCATTGCCGAATAAAGATATTCTTCTACAATGGGACTTAACCGATGAATTTCATCTATGAAAAGCACATCATTTGGCTCCAAACTCGTGAGCAAACCTGCTAAATCACCTGGTTTATCCAATACCGGACCAGAAGTAATTTTAAATCCCACATTCAATTCATTTGCAATGATATTAGAAAGTGTAGTTTTTCCCAATCCCGGTGGTCCGTGTAGCAACACATGATCCAGCGATTCTGTTCTCATTCGTGCCGCTTTAACAAAAATCTTCAAATTTTCTACGACTCCCTCTTGTCCCCGAAAATCATCAAAAGAGAGCGGACGCAAAGCATTTTCAAATTCTCGCTCTGTGTTTTGGTTGTTTCGTATGTCAAATGTATCTTCCATTTTTACTATTTTTCTACTTCACTGTTTTTATCCATCGATGTTTGATTTGGCTTTTGTAACACAAAAAAAATTGTGGACAACAAAATATACCAAATAATAATCGGTGCCAACGCATCGGTTCTAAACAATACTATAATGATAAGTGCAACGATGAGAAAAATAAATTGCGATTTGTTATCTCTCCACTGTAAATTTTTAAATTTCAACGCAAACATTGGTAAATTGGAAACCAATAAATATGATGAAAACGCCGTCAAGAACAACAAAACCCAATAATTTGACGAAAGCCAAGAAGAACAAGAAAGCGTTAAACCAGCCCAAAGAAGTGCATTTGCTGGAACAGGAAGTCCAATAAATGAACTTGTTTGACGAGTGTCAATATTGAATTTTGCCAAACGAAGGGCAGAAAACACAGGAAGAAGAAATGCCAAAAAAGTGTAATTTTGCAAACCATCGACCATTAACATCGAAAAAACCATTGCTCCCGGCACCAATCCAAAACTAATCACATCGGCAAGTGAATCCAATTCTTTTCCAATGGCGGAATATGAGTGGGTTAATCGTGCAACGAGTCCATCTAAAAAATCAAAAACCGCAGAAGCCAGAATTGCGATGGCAGCTCCAATAAAATTGCCATTGAAAGCAAACCATACACCAACACTTCCTGAGAATAAATTTAAACATGTGATAGCGTTTGGAAGATGTTTTATTCCCCAAAACTGATTATTCTTTTTGCTTTGTTCGTTCATATATTTATAAAAAAAATTAAATTTCTTTACTGTCTATCCAAATCGTAACCGGACCATCATTTATCAATTCCACCTGCATATCGGCTCCAAATTCTCCGGTTTGAATTGGTTTTTGAAACAACTCTTCCACTTGTTCACAAAATTTTTGATAAAGCGGAATGGCAATTTCAGGTTTTGCAGCATCTACATACGAAGGTCGATTTCCTTTTCGGGTTCGAGCGTGCAGCGTAAATTGACTTACAACCAAGATTTCGCCCTCCATATCTTTCACCGAAAGATTCATCACTCCGTTTTCATCATCAAAAACAAGCAAATTAATTAACTTTTGAGTTAAATAAGCAATATCGTTTTCATTATCTCCGTTTTCAATGCCTAAAAAAACCAATAAGCCCTCTTTTATAGCCGATTTTTTCTCGTTTTGAATCGTAACCGATGCATTTTTTACCCGTTGAATTAATAACCGCATAAAAAAACTGTTTTTTTTCTAAAATGGATAGCCAATTGCTAAATTAAACGCATAGTCGTTCGCAGTTATTTTTGTACGCCATTTTTCAAGTCGTGGAAGCGCCGGATCGTGAAGTTTAAATCCTAAATCGACCCGAAAAACCACAAAAGAAAAATCGGCTCTAATTCCGGCTCCGTAAGCAATTCCCAACTGATCCATAAAAGTTGAAAATCGGAAAACTCCTCCCGGTTGCGAATCATAATCCCGAATCGTCCACACATTTCCGGCATCTAAAAAGAGTGCACCCTCCAATTTCCAAAATAATTTTGTCCGATATTCCATATTCATATCCAAACGAATATCGCCCATTTGTGTGTTGTAATCAATATATCCGCCTTTGCTTTTAAATTTTCCCGGTCCCAATTGGTACGAAGTCCAACCGCGAACGCTGTTTGCTCCGCCCGAAAAATAACGTTTTTCAAAAGGAACCAACGGATTATTTCCATACGGAACTGCCATTCCTACACCCAAATGATATACAATTCGATTATTTTTATCAAAAAGCTGATGATGTGTTACATTAAAATCTGCTTTCAAATATTGTGCGTAACGTATTCCAAAAATTCGGTAAGAACCGAGAGTATCCGTTGGAGATTGAAGCAAATTATTCAACGCATATAGTGTATTTCCTGCCACCTCCACAGCATAACTATATGAGCTATAATTTCTTAACGGTTGATATGCACGATAACCACTAAACGAACCGCTATAACCAGCCCGCATAATCAAGTGATTTTGAAAATTGTAGGCAAAATAAGGACTTGTACTCAAATATTCTCTATATTCATCAGAAATGTACGGATAATGAACATAACTCACATTCAGCACATCAACATGATGATTGATTTGTAATTTCTCACTCCAATTATAATTAAAACCGGCTCCTGTTATTATTCCGGTATATTCTTTTGGACGTTCTCTGTAACTAAAAGAACCTGTAAATTCTGTTGTGGCTCTCACGTTTCGTTTAAATTCTTTCGTTGCAAACGGCAACATAAAAGTTGGAAATTTTAATCCCGCATCTCCTCCAAATTCATACGCATTTTGATTAAACCCTTGATATTCATAAAGCGCTCTTCCTCTCAATGAAAATGTTTCGGAACCTTTGAACACATTTCGATGCCCATAATTCAAATTTCCTCCAATTCCCCAATAACCTGCTGAATATGTTCCTTCTACATCGGTTGAAAAAGTTTGTAATTTATTGGGCGTAACCACAATATTTACATCTAATTTGCAATTTTCTATCTCTTTAAAACTAATATCCACATATTTTACGGCACTTAATGAATTGAGTGAACTAAACGAACGCTCGACCGCTCTATCAGAAAAAGGTCGGTTGGGAACAAGATGTGTACTTTGAATCAAAACGGAAGGACGTATATTTTGCTCTCCTTCGTAAATAAATTGATAATCGTTCAAAACAATTGTGTCCAATTTGAAAACAGTCGATAGATTTTCGATTGTTTTATCTGCCGAACTGAAAAAGTTTACCTTATTAATAGTGTATTTTTGAAAAAGAAGAGTGTCCGAATTGTTTTTATCTTCCAATACTTCCAACACCAAATCGACTTCGTGATTATTAAGTGCGCTATCTACGTAGAAATGAAGATGATCTTTCGTAAAATTAAAATATCCCAAATCTCTAAATCTGTTCACGATTCTGTCGCGTTCTTTGTCTAAAATTTCAGTATCAAAAAGCTGTTTTTCGGGTTTCACGACACTTCTTGCTGTGTCAGAAGCAATTTCTAACAACTCTGAATGTTCGATGTTTGCGTAATAACTGCGTAATTTATAAGGCGTGTTGGATTGAATAGTATATTTTATCGTTGCTTTTTTTTCTTTTGTCGAGTCGATTGTGCTTTTTACATAAGCATTCATAAAACCACGATTAAAAAAGAGCATTTTAATCTGATTCTCTGTCATTTCCGTCAGCTGATTGTCCAAAATTACAGGAGCATCACCGATGCGGCGAAAAAAGCGATTGATGCTTTTTGTAGAATCTCTTCCTGAGAAATTGTACAAACCCAACTGCATTTTAAACAATCCCAACGTTTTTGTATTGGGCATTTGCCGTATGTACGATTTCACTTCTTCCTTTGGAATTATTTTTGTGTCGTACGAGACAATCACTTTATCCACCAAAAAATCGCCATCAGGAACATATTTCGTTGTGTTGCAAGACACAAGGAAAAGCAAGAATAAAAGCGGAATAAAAAAGTTTTTACGATTGAGCACTTTATTATTAAAATCTTATTGTAAAATTATTTGCAAATATACATTTATTTATCGTTTTGTGAATCAGTTTCAACGAGTAAAAGTTTTTTTACCTGCTTAATAAAATAATCCATCTACCGTCAAAATCATTCTTGAGGGCTGAAAATTAATTATCTGTGAATTTGTAATTTTTTATTCTTAAATTTGCCAAAGGAAATTTATTTTTCACCCAAAACTCATAAAATATGTTGTCAAAAGCCATTATTAAATGGATTAATTCTTTGGAACTTAAGAAAAAACGTGATAAGGAAGGATTGTTTGTTGCCGAAGGTTTGAAAACTGTTTCAGATTTGCTGACACAGATAACATGCAAATATGCAGCAACTTACCAACAAACAATTTATGACGAATTGAGAAAAAAATTTCCTGCCATCGATCTTATATCTGAAGAAGAATACAAAAAAATCAGCTTTCAAAAATCTCCACAAGGCGTTTTAGCTGTTTTTGAGCAACCAAAACACACTTTTAATACCGATTTGTTTTCAAAAAATTTGGTGCTTGCATTAGATGAAATTCAAGATCCGGGAAATCTTGGAACAATTGTCCGATTAGCCGATTGGTTCGGTATTTCAGATGTTTTTTGCTCACCCAATTCTGTTGATATTTACAATCCAAAGACCGTTCAAGCTACAATGGGTGCCATTTCGACAGTGAAAGTTCATTATGTTGATTTGCCCGATTTATTTA
>JBDHYS010000031.1:0-8970 GCA_039811505.1 Paludibacteraceae bacterium
CTACATTAAGACTTACATAATAACACTTTTCGTATTGCATACTATTTCGATTTTAAATGAAAAATTATTTCCGAATATGCACCTTTATCCTTTTCCGTTCTGTTTAATACAGGGCGTTTGAATTGATTAACGATTTTCATTCCGGAATTTTCTGCAATGGTCGGATACATATTGTATTTGTCGTTTGCTACAAGGAAAACATCATAATCATCAACGAGATATTTTTTTGCGTTATTCAAAACGTCTGAAATTCCTTGTATATAACTTTGTTTTGCCTCTTTGCCTTGTCCTTTGAAAAGTGGCCCGATTTCTAATTCGTCTTTTCGTTCAAAACCAAATAAGTCATATGCGTATGCGTGTTGTTCGTGATAGTCAATCAAGCCAACGTAAGGCGGTGATGAAAAAATACCTTTGATTTTTTGTTTTTGCGCCAATTCTGAAAATGCAGGATTTTGTTTTTTGAGTTGAGCAAAAATGTCAATCGTTCTGCTGTCGCCAGTCAAACAAGTCTGAAAGGTTTGAGTTCTCAATTTGTCAAACTGTGCCAATCGTTTAATTGTGTCCTTGCTGTATGTCTCCCACCATTTGAGAATGGAAAAAAGAGGTTTGCACATTTTACCGTGCTTCGCACAATAATAGGTTGCAGTAATTGGCTCAACAAGTGTAGCTAAGTCAGCGTGTGTAGTTGCTCTGCAACTACGAATTGTGCGACTTAAAATTACGCTCACTATTTTTTTCGTGTTAGTATTTTTTATTTTCTTGATTTCACTAAACACAAATTCAATTTCTTCTCTGATGTGTTGAGAATACCATTTATCAAGGAAATTGTCAGTTTTGTCTTGGCGTAATTTTATGTTGTATTGCTTTACGAGTTTGTTATACGTTGGCAAAAATTCTTTTTCTTTTTCCGCACCGTAAATTTTCTCGTTGATTTTCCCTTGTCGCAAATTGTATTTGTATTCGGTTGCAGGAAAATATTTGTTGTTGAACTCGTAGAGTTCTTGCAACAACTTTGTTTCAAATTCAACTGTGTGTGAATTTTCTATAAACGATTTCAACGCTTTTGAAATGTGGTTGATTTCAGTTTGAACGTCAGCTAAATCGTATTTCGTAACCTTACAATTTCCAATCAATGCGTTGAAAGCCGAAATATCAATGCCGATAGCATTCATCCCTAATTCGCAACTTTGAACCATTGTTGTTCCGCTCCCCGAAAATGGATCAAGCACAATGTCGCCTTGTTTGAAGTAGGTTTTTGTTTTGAAACTGTCGGTGTGATTGTCCAAAAAATACTCAACAAGTTGCGGAATAAATTTGCCTTTGTATGGGTGTAAACGGTGAACGTGTTTGGTCGTTTCGGCTTCTTTGTATTGGTCAAACGATAAAGCCCAATTCAAGTCCTCACCAAGTTGGTTTTTCCAAGAATTTTCACGCTGTCCGTTGTAAGATTTGTAGTAATTTATGAGGTCTTGCAACACAACTTGTATTGAGCCATTTTCTCCCATTCTCTTTATTCTTCCGTATTGAATAAGGTAGGAAATATTGGCGGTTGTTACGGTTTTACCAATATGCTGTGTTGCCCATTCGCTTGCTTCTTTTATGGTCAAAAGTTCCACTGTTGAAATCATTTTTATTGTTAATTCTATTTCTACAAAGATAGTTTTTTCTTTTGATTTGCTCGATTAAAATAGCCAAAATGTTTACAAACCTTTCTACATATTAAGCCTAAAACTTATCTCAATTAGGTTTATGTTAGAAAGTAAGAAAATAGAATTATTTGTATTTAAGAAAACTTTAAGAATGATTAAAAAGTAAGACTTATTCCACCGTACAATTGCACTCTGTTTGCTTCGGCAATTTTATAAGAAGAAAAAAGCATTCCTCCAGCAAAAATATTAAAAGGACCAAATGCTGCATTCACCATAGCACTTGGGTTTAACATACTCGATGCAAACGTATTTCCTACGGAAATAAAAAGATTCTTTTTATAATTGAAATCATAGAAAACTGAAAATCGATTGCTTGAATAGTTGGCTCCGTTTTCTCCCCGATAAAGTACGTTTAAATAGTGTCTAAATGTTTTACTTTGGAAGAAATTCCACGAGTAGCCTAAGTAAATTTTGGTGGGCAATTTAGTTTTAAAATTATCCGTCTCATTCGTTTGAATATCAAGTGCTTTGATGATGCTGTCAGTTACGCTTTCTGTAAATTTAGAAACACTTTCAGGGTCATTTGCATCAACAGTAACTCCACTCATATCCATTTTTCGTTTGTTTGCTTTTGAAGTCAGCATAAAAATATTTGATTTCCAATTGATAGAACCGGCAAAATCCAAAATACTTGCACTTACTTCCATATTGTTGTTGAGTTTGTAAGTTCCACCAATATCAAGAGCAAAACCTCTGTTGTTCATTATGTTTTTCAACATTCCTGATGAGTTTAACGATGGTAATTGGATGCTGCCATCGCTTATAATGGTGTTGTAATCAATATCTACAAATGCGTTTGAGGTTGTAACATTAAAGTTGCTTGAAACTTCTAAAATATCTTTATCGTATGTAAATCTCAGTTGAGTTTGATCGGTGTTTATATAATTAATTCCCATCGGCATCTTAAATCGAACACCAACAGTTAAACCTTTAATAATTTCCCTTGCATAAGCCACTGAAGGGGTGATGAATTGTTCGAAATAAAGTCTTTCATTGTCGAAAACAGTAATTTCTTTATCGGTTACGTTTGTTTCGGAAGTAAAAAAATCAATAAAATTTTTTGATACATCAAATCGCGTGTTTATATTCATATCAAGCCCCACCGAGATATAATTTCGATTAAAATTATAACCAAATCCAAATATTTCGGTTTGAAGGTTAGTCGATATTGAATTCATTTCGCTTGCTTTGGACAATAATTTTTCAAAATCAAATCTTGAGATGAAATCGGTCGAACTATTATCTGAAAGCACATCAAAAGGTTTAAATCCTTCGGTTGATAAATCCAATCCAATCCCAGAAATTGGCAATAGATTGAGATAATCTTTACAAACTGGAATCGATGAAGGGTTTAATTTGTGTGATGTGGGCGTATTTCTCATAAAATAACTGATGTCAATTTGTGCAGTTATTAGCATAGTGAATGAGAAAAGAAATAAAGAAAGCAGAGAGAAAATTCTTTTACTGTGTTTCATAATCGTATTATTAAGTGGTAATTACTAACTCAGCTCCTACTCATCAACAAAGTAATGAGAAAAAAATCAAAATACCAAAAAAGTCTTTTACTATTTATAGCTTTAACGCTATTTGTTGTAATTTTGTTTGTAAAACAGAAAGTGTTTTGAGAAAAAGATATAATTATTTTTATAAAATGAGGTAAAATAAAACCTGTTGCCTTCCTTTTTTGTTTAGTAAAGTATGAAAGTTGAAAAATTTGATATTGTTGGAATGACTTGTTCTGCGTGTGTTGCACACGTGGAAAAAAGCGTTAGAAAACTCCCCGGAATTAAAGACGTAAATGTCAATTTGCTCACAAACAGTATGGTTGTCAATTTTGAGCAAGAAAACATTGATTCCTCTAAAATCATTGAAACAGTTGAAGATGCCGGATACGAAGCATTCTTAAAAGCTGCTGCCGAAGAAAGAACTGCAAATAAAGAAAAAACGAAGATTGACCACGTTGCGATAGAGCAAAAAGAGATGGAAAAACGGGTTATTTATTCGTTTGCATTTCTTATTCCGATGTTTTACATCACAATGGGACCGATGATTGGATTGCCTTTGCCTTATTTTTTTGAGGGAGAAAAATATGCTCTTGTTTTTGCCTTTACCCAATTTTTGCTTGCAATTCCTATCTTTTTTATTAATAGAAAATTTTTTGTAAATGGATTTAAATCTTTGTGGAATTTTTCACCCACAATGGATACTTTAGTCGCTCTTGGTTCTTCTGCGGCACTATTTTACGGTATTTTTGCCATCTATAAAATAGCCTTTGCTTTTGGTTCAGCCGATTTTGATGTCGTGATGAAGTATGCTCACGATTTGTTTTTTGAGTCAGGAGCAACAATTTTGACATTGATAACTTTAGGAAAATATTTTGAAGCCCGCTCAAAACGAAGAACTTCCGATGCTTTGTCAAAATTGATAGAATCTGCTCCACAAACTGCTTTTGTAATAAGAAATGGAATTGAGGAGGAAATTTTGGTGGAAGATGTAAGAATGGGCGATATTGTGAGTGTTCGTTCTGGACAAAAAATCCCTGTCGATGGCGTTGTTTTGGAAGGAATGGGAATTGTAGATGAATCGGCTCTAACTGGTGAAAGTATGCCAATCACAAAGCAAATTGGCGACTCTGTTTTGTCTGCGTCCATCAGCAACGGAGGATATTTCACTTTTCGAGCTACAAAAGTTGGAAAAGATACCACCATTTCTCAAATTATTCAATTATTGGAAGAGGCAACTTCTTCCAAAGCACCAATTTCACGTTTAGCTGATAAAATAAGTAGATATTTCGTTCCGATTGTCATTTCTATTTCCATTGTAAGTTTTATTACATGGTTGATCTTGGGCTATTCATTTGAATTTTCATTGTCAATTGGAATTGCAGTTTTAATTATTTCTTGTCCGTGTGCGTTGGGTTTAGCAACTCCGGTAGCCATTATGGTTGGTTCCGGAAAAGGTGCTCAATTTGGCGTTTTGTACAAATCGGCAGAATCATTGGAAATGGGAGATAGAATCAAAACCGTCTTATTGGATAAAACAGGAACACTCACAGAAGGAAAACCGGAAGTTACAGATATTTTATCCCTCGATGATGAAATCGATGATAAAGAATTGCTTAAAATCACAGCATCATTGGAAGATAAATCGGAACATCCGCTTGCACATGCTATCATTTCCAAAGCAAATGAGATGAATGTGGAAAAATATGTCGTTCAAGATTTTGAGAATGTAATTGGACGTGGAATTTCCGGAAAAATTGAAAATAAAACCTACTACGTTGGAAATATTCCATACATTGAATCAGTGTTAAACGATATAAAATCAACGGTGGAAAAAATTGAAGGTTTTAGCCGTGCTGGAAAAACTCCGTTGATTGTGGCAAATGAAGAAAAAATTATCGGGATAATTGCTGTGGCAGATGTGGTGAAACCAAGCAGTAAAACTGCCGTTGATTATTTCAAATCGATGAATCTTCATACCGTTATGGTAACAGGCGATAACAAGCAAATTGCAATGGCAATTCAAAAACAATTGGGCTTAGATGAGGTTGTTGCTGAAGTTTTGCCACAAGATAAAGATAGCATTGTGCAGCAATTTCAACAGAATGGCTCAAAAGTAGCTATGATTGGCGATGGAATAAACGATGCTCCGGCACTTGCACGAGCCGATTTGGGTTTTGCCATCGGTGCTGGAACAGATATTGCTATTGAAGCTGCTGATGTTGTGCTGTTGAAAAGTGATTTGCTCGATGTCGTAACAGGATTGAGATTGAGCAAAGCAGTAATTAAAAACATAAAACAAAATCTTTTTTGGGCATTTTTCTACAATATATTAGGGATTCCTATTGCTGCAGGTTTGTTTTATTCGCTTTTAGGTTGGACACTCAACCCGATGATTGCTGCGCTGGCTATGAGTTTAAGTTCGGTAACTGTAGTTGCTAACGCTCTTAGATTAGGACGCTTCAAAGCAACTACATTGACAAAGTAACAAAAAATAAATTTTTAAAATTGAAATAATATGACAAAAAATGTATTGATAAAAGGAATGACTTGCTCACACTGCTCTGCAAGAGTGGAAAAAGCACTTAATAAAATTGATGGTGTTACTGCTACGGTAAATTTAGCTACTCACACCGCTACGCTTTCATCCACAAAAGAAGTACCAAACGATTTAATTATTCAAGCTGTTGATGATGCTGGATACGATGTATCGGATATTGCAGAGCAATAGTTTGTAAATCCTTACCGGAAATTGATTAATCACACAAAGTTCCTTTTTATAAAAGGTTTTGTGTGATTTTTTATGTATTAAAAATGGATAAATAACCAAAATTTATCGTATATTTGCAAGCATATAATATATTGAGGTAGTAATATTTATGAATCCTTTTTATTTGGCTTAATCATATACTTAAAAATGAAAACACAACAACCAAAAATATTTTATTACGGGCAAGATTTTCTCACAATCAGAATTGCACTGAAATTAGCCGATGGAAAAATAAAGGGAGAACTTTCCGAATCGATTATCAAACGGATAAATAAAAACAAGCAAGTTGTTCAAAATATTGTGGAGAGTAATAAAATTGTTTACGGAATTAATACCGGTTTTGGTCCCTTATGCACAACGCTAATTAGTGAAAAAGAGACCGCCCAATTGCAACACAACCTGTTGATGAGCCACAGTGTTGGCGTTGGAAATCCTATTTCACCTCGCATTGCAAAATTGATGATGATTTTGAAGGTGCACGCACTTTGCAAAGGTTATTCGGGGGTTTCATTAAACACAATTCAACGCATTATTTGGCATATTGAAAATGAAGTGATTCCGTGCGTTCCTGAACAAGGTTCTGTTGGTGCTTCTGGTGATTTGGCTCCGTTATCTCATCTTTTTCTGCCGCTCATTGGATTGGGTGAAGTATGGAAAGATGGAAAACCACACAAAGCAAAAGATATTTTACAAGAATTAAAAATAAAACCACATAAATTAGGACCAAAAGAAGGTTTGGCGTTGATAAATGGAACTCAATTTATGGCTGCTCACGGAATTATTTTGTTAGAAAAATTACAAAACTGTTTGGATCACGCCGATATTATTGCAGCACTCAATTTAGAAGCAATGATGGGTTCTTCTTCTCCGTTCGATGAAGAATTACACGCTCTTCGTCCACATTCGGGAGCTCGATATGTTGCTTTGCGTATGCGAACGTTGTTGCAACATTCTGAAATAATGAAATCGCATGAAACTTGCAATCGCGTTCAAGACCCTTATTCTCTTCGTTGCATTCCACAAGTTCACGGAGCTTCACGAAATGCGTGGCTTCACTTAAAAGAAACTATATTAATCGAAATAAATTCAGTTACAGATAATCCAATCGTATTTTCTGAAAATAAAACAATAAGCGGAGGACATTTTCACGGTCAGCCGATTGCTTTACCGCTTGATTACGCAGGATTAGCGGCTGCTGAAATTGGAAATATTTCCGACAGACGAATCTATCTTTCTATGATAGAAAGCGTTCCCGGATTACCAAAATTGCTAATGGAACATACCGGTTTAAATTCCGGATTTATGATTTTACAATACAGTACAGCTGCGTTGGTAAGTGAAAATAAATCACTTTGTTTCCCCGCAAGTGCGGATAGTATTCCCACCTCACTCGGGCAAGAAGATCATGTGAGTATGGGATCAATTTCGGCAAGAAAAAGTTTACGAATCGTAGAAAATTTAGAAAAAATTCTTGGTATTGAAATGATGTGTGCAGCTCAAGGTTTTGATTTTCGGAAACCGATGAAATCGAATATTCTTTTAGATGAAATGCACGATTTAATTCGAGAACATATCAGTTTTGCGAGCGAAGATAGGGTTTTTTATGATGACATTGACAAAGCAATAAAGCTAATTCAATCAAAAGAAATTATAAAAAAAATGAAAGAAGTAGCCAAAAAACATCATATAAAATTGATGAATGAGGAAGATAAAGTGTTTGGACTTTAACTGAAAAAAACAATCACAATTTAAATCTAAATATAAAATGAATTATACCGAATTTATAGAGAAATACGCCTCTCATCCAGATTACAAAGCACCAATTGGAGCAAAATTACATGCAAAATCTTGGCAAACCGAAGCTCCGTTGCGTATGTTGCTCAATAATTTAGACAAAGAAGTGGCAGAAGATCCTGCAAATTTAATAGTTTATGGTGGAACGGGTCAAGCTGCACGCAATGTGAAGTCTTTGAAAGAAATTATCCGTATTCTTCTTGAATTAGATGATAATCATTCTTTGTTGGTGCAATCAGGAAAACCTGTTGGAGTTGTGCGGACGCATCCGCACGCACCGCGCGTGTTGATTGCAAATAGCAATTTGGTTCCTGCTTGGGCAACTTGGGAGCATTTTGAAGAGTTGAAAGCACGAGGCTTGATGATGTACGGACAAATGACAGCTGGAAGTTGGATTTACATTGGTTCACAAGGTATTTTACAAGGAACTTATGAAACATTTGTAGAAGCTGCAAAACAGTATTTTGGTGGAAATCTAACACACAAATGGATTTGTACTGCGGGATTAGGAGGAATGGGAGGAGCTCAACCTTTGGCTGCTACGCTTGCAGGCGCTGCTTTTTTAGGTGCTGATATTGATCCAAATCGAATAAAAAAGCGAGTGGAGACAAAATATATTGATAAAATGACGTATGATTACGACGAAGCTGTTGCTTGGTTGAAAGAGGCGGTTGAAAAAGGTGAAGCTGTTTCTATCGGATTGGTAAGTGATGCTGGCGATATGTTGGAAAAACTCTTACGTGATAATTTAATCCCAGATTTATTGACCGATCAAACTTCAGCTCACGATCCGTTGCATGGTTATATCCCACACGGAATGAGCTTAGAAAAAGCTTTGAATTGCGTAAAGAGAATCCTGAATTGTATCAAAAAAAGGCTATAAACTCTATGGCTCGTCATGTGAATTTGATGTTGGAAATACAAAATAAAGGTGCTGTAACTTTTGATTATGGGAATAATATTCGTGAATTTGCACGTCAAGGTGGTTGTGAAAATGCTTTTGGTTTTGAAGGTTTTGTTCCAAAATTTATTCGTCCACTTTTCTGCGATGGAAAGGGTCCTTTTCGTTGGGTAGCTTTATCGGGCGATCCGGAAGATATTTACACGACAGACCGTGCATTAATGGAGCTTTTTCCTGAAAATACACATTTAATAAATTGGCTGACAGAAGCAAAAAGCAAAATAGCATTTCAAG
>JBDHYS010000032.1:0-8920 GCA_039811505.1 Paludibacteraceae bacterium
GCATATTCTTAATAACTTCATTGATTGAAATTTTAAGACTTGCAACCTCTCTCTCATATTTTCCAAAAAGTGGATTTTTCTCACTTGTTTCGTTCTTTTTTACAATTACATCATTAAATTGTTGAACCAATGAAATAAGCATTGCATCGTTTAATCCAAGACTTGAAGGGGCTACGATTACGCCGGCATCTAAATTTGTTTTTAGATAATTATCAAGATAATTCAAATAATTTTCTCTTAATCTTAATTGAGATTGTTGTTCGTCATATTGTGTAGCTTTGGTTAACACTCCGCTGGAATGACTGGATAGATCAACTATTCGGTTACTTCTTCTGAAAGCTGTCATATTCCCTTCTGAAACTGCCAACGATTGGGAAACTTCTTCTAATTGCTGATCTATAAAAGAGATGGTTTTAGAGGCAGCATCATTTTTTCGAGATAAGTTGTCGTCTAAAAATACATCAAAAAGTTTGTTGATAAAATCGATATCGCGTTGTGGCGTTTCACTTTGTAATGAAACACGAATTACAGAAGAACCGTCCATCACATATTCCGGATGCAAACGTCCCATAAAGTCATTGATTAGAGATTCTTTGTTTCTAAATCTAAAATAGACTTCTCGATCTTGCAAAGTGGTTTGGTTGGAATGGATTGTTAAGAAAAACAAACTGTGTTGCATCGGTCTGTCGATTTTTCCTTTTACCGTAAAATCGGCTCCAAAAACACCTTCATCGTTCGTTATTTCAAAATTTCCATTGCTTTTTAAGTTAAGTTTAAAAAGAATATTATAGATATTTGGATCTACATAATCTGCTATAACCGTAACAGGGCTTAAATCATAAAGATTTCTTGTTCTAAATCTCCCTTTTGAAATATAATCGGTTGCTAAGTATGGTAAACTATCCACTACACGACTTAATAAATCATAAGAAGTCAGCATAATGACCTGATTGTCTGTGTTTTTATATCCGGATTGAACACCAAACCCTTGCATAAAAACATTGGAACTCATTCCACGATTTTCATTTATGATAATTGTACCACTTGAACTGTAGTTTTCTATCCAAGTTCGGTTTTTTAAATACGCCATTCCCAATGCAACTGCACCAAAAAGTACAAAAAG
Source organism: Paludibacteraceae bacterium (assembly GCA_039811505.1). Classification (GTDB taxonomy): domain Bacteria; phylum Bacteroidota; class Bacteroidia; order Bacteroidales; family Paludibacteraceae; genus UPXZ01. The sequence continues at coordinate 1,124 of JBDHYS010000032.1, forward strand.
ATACCAATGACGTAAAAGAATAAAAATCCAATATTTTATGTCAAATCCAGATTCTTCATTGTCATTGAATTGTTGGTTTGTGTAAGGATTGTTCGTTTCCATATTGCAAATATTAAAATGCTAAAATTTATTTTCTATCTTTATTTGGAGTATTTTGTGTAATAAAATACTGTTGTAAACAACGAAATTGATGAGGTTATTAAACCTAAAAATGAGGAATAATTATTTGTTTTATAAAAACTTGCAGATTCCTTCTGTATATAAATAATGTCGTTCGGGTAAATATAATAATACTTTGAATCTACTATTGATTGTGGTCGAAGGTCAAACTCTAAAATCTCAGCAACATTATTTTTTTCTCGGATAATTTTCACGTGCTTCCTATCACCGCTTAATGCAATTGTTCCTGATTGTGCCAAAGCTTGATAAATAGTCATTTTATCTTTGTAGATAGGGTAAATTCCATTTCCTGCTTCACCAATAATGGTGTAAGTTTTATTGGCAAGTGTTAATTTTACTTCTGCATCGGGAATAATTTGAATAAATCTGCTGTGAATCATATCTGCCGCCTGATTAAGTGTAAGCCCTTTTACATAAATTGAGGAAATAAAAGGTAAATCAATCGTGCCATCAGGATAAACTCTGTAAGTGATAGCATTTTGCTGTGAAACACCACCGCCCGCGTCAATCATTTTTACAAAATCCACATCGGTACTTATTACTCTAAACAGCAATTCATCATTTACTTGAATTTTGTATGCTTCGTATGGAACATTTTCGTATTTTGGCAATGAACGAAGATTTTGAAGTAAAGTTTTGTCTTTTAATGTGTAGCACGAACTGAGCAAAACAATAAGCAAACTGAAAAATACAAAACGTTTTAATATATGTCGTAATAAATCCATAGTTTTTTTTCTTATAGTGGATTTTGATTAGAATTGCTTGTATTTACATCGGGTGTAGCTAAATTGTAGATCAACATACCGAAAGAAAATGTAGAAAATAGGGTTGAAAGTGCCGAACCGAATGATGTTACAGAGAAAAATTGGCTTTTTACGTCTTGTATGTAAATCACATCATTGGGTTGAATGTAATAAAATTCAGAATTAATAATATCTTTTCTTCTGATGTCAAAAGTTTTTATAGAAACGCCGTCATCTGTTTCTCTAAGAAGTTTTATCCGAGCTCTATCTCCGTAAATGCTGATATCGCCAGCCATAGCTAAAGCTTGAAAGATATTCATTTTTTCACGTGTGATGGGATAAAGTCCGTTTGTAGTACTTCCAATAATGCTAAAATATCGACCAACAATGCGTAAATCAACAGCACATTTATCTACCATTGTAGAGTTGATTACCATTTCGAGTTTTTGTTTTGCTTCTCTGAGTGGATAACCTCCTATCACAATATCTCCAACCAATGGAAGTTTTATTGTTCCATTTTCTTTAATTGTGTAGGTGTAAAGATCTGAATAATCAGAACCGGACATCATCTGTGAACTCATATTCGAATTTCCATTGAAAAGTGTGTTTATTTTTTCATCAGGAGAATAAATACGCAAAAAAATCTTATCGTTGGGCTGCAATTTATACTCTTCGTATCCCACATTATTTTTTATAGGTTTAGTGTGCGAAGAAGTTTTTTGCAGATAGTTCACTTTTTTGGGGGTGATGCACGAACTTAAAATGAGCATTGATAATAGAAATAATATTATGAAACTTAGTTTGACTCTCATTTTATATAAATTCTAATTGTAAATGTTTTGTAAAAGCAATGGTTTTAACTGTTTTTTTATATAATGTATAAAGATGTGTAAAGTAACAAAATTATATTCAAAAAAACAAAAAACAGATATAATTTGATTTTTTCTTCCACAAAATTTATGCCATACGCAGTTTTAAAAATCTATTTACTGTCCGAGTAAAGTTCGTTCCACCAACTTGAATTGTTTTTCAACCATTTATCAAACCAAGCATAAATGGTGTGATTCCAAGAAATGCGTTTTTCGAAATCATAAATGGCATGGTTTTCTCCTTCCACCATAATTAACTCTACAGGATTACCAAGTAATTTTAAGGCTGTGAACATTTGAATACTTTCGCCGGGAGGAACATTTGTATCAGCTGTTCCGTGTAGAAGCAAAAGTGGTGATTTTATTTTATCGGCATTAAAAAGTGGACTTTGATTTACATACAGTTCATGATTGTTCCAAGGAAAACTATTTGCACTTGCAGCTGAACTGTAAGAATATCCCCATAATCCTTCTCCCCAATAGCTTGACAATGAGCTTATTCCGGCGTGTGAAACTCCGGTTGTGAAAATATCTGTTTGTGTCAGTAAATACTGTGTCATAAATCCGCCGTAGGAAGCTCCAATACACCCAATATGGTCTTTTTCTATAAAATTATGTGCATCGATAAATTTTTTTGTTCCTTCAATAATTTCATCAGCTGTTTGTTTTCCCCACGCATTTACGTGTCGTGCCGAAAATTCCTGACCAAATCCCGTTGTGCCACTTGGATTGAGTGTGTAAACTACATAATCCATTCCGGCATAAACGTGAAGAGGATAAGTCGTTTCAAATGTGCGTTGAGTTGGGCTTGTACCTCCGTAATAATATACAATCAAAGGATATGTTTTTGTTGCATCAAATTGTGGTGGCAAATAAAAACGCCCTTGAATAGTATCTCCAAAACTGCTCACAAAATCCCAATTTTTAACTTCTCCCAAAGTCAATTTTTCCAATCTTTCGTCATAAGGTGCAGCAAGAAGGGACGATTGTTCGTTTTTCAGATTTATCAAATAAGCTCTTCGTGAATTTGAAGTGCTCGACCCAACATATGATACCATTAAATTTTGTTTTGATAATGAAAAATTACTGATAAGCTCTTCTTCTAATGCTATTTTTTTGAATATTTTTGATTTTGGTTGATAAAAATAGACGTTTTTGCAATCTTTTTCATCTACTTGCAGGTATATTTTATTGTCATTTTTGCTCCACGAAAACCAATTGACAGATGGATTGAAATGTTTTGTAATTGGCTCAATTTCTTTGGATTGTAAATCAATAATAAATAGTTGCGTGTCGTAACTGTTTGCAGTTTGTCCTTCTTTAATATTTAGTCCAACACCGTTAAATGCTTCTGCTCCGCCACTTACAAGGAGTTGTTTTGCATCGGGTGAAAATTCAATCGAATTTATAAATCGCAAATTTTGCCAAAGTGTATCAACCTTCATTGTCTGCAAATCCAAAAGATAAGTAGAACTTTTTCTGAAAGGTCTTTCGCTTAAATCTTCCGTGTTCGTAGTGAAAAGTAATTTTTTAGAATCGGACGAAATATCGTTTAAGAATGCACTGTTTTTCCCAAAAGTAATAGGTTGGGAAAGTCCGGTTTCTATTTGATATTGAAAAATGGAATATTGTTTCCGATAATAATCTTGTCGATCATCAGGAGCAAGAATCTGCTTTAATCCTTTCGGTGATTTTCTTTCATTGGTAGTTGTAACAGAATAATACAGACATTTTTCATCAGGAGAAAAAAGATATTTGTTCTCTTTTGAAATGTTGGTTATTAACTTTTTCTCTTCCCTGTTTATTGGATTAAAAGTGTAAAGATGTGAACCCGTGTCTGTATCCGAAATGTAAAAAAGCAAATCCGAATTTGGCATCCAATTTATTTGTTCCCGTTGGTTTTTTTCTGCTAAAATTGTTGTTTTTAGTTTTGTGTCATAAATTTCAAAAGAATTGTGGGTTTTTCCTGTTTCATTTGTTGTGGAGTATTTTAATAACACAAATCGCCCCGAAGGTGATAAAGAGCTGCTGTTTACCCTTTTACCTATTATAATATCCTCAATTTTTATACGTCTTTTATTGGAGTTTTCAAAAGAAAACGTTGATAAAGAATCTTTTTTTTCGGGTATCAATTCAATTTTTATTACCGGTTTAATTTGGCTGTCGGAATGGGATAATTGTTTGATGACAACTCGTGAAGCGTTCATGTTTCCTTCCAATTTTTTCTCGGCAGATTTGGCTAAATGCAACGAATCTTCTGTGCTTTTTTTGTCCACAACTTTTTTATTGTCAATGTAAACTTCAAATTGCTCGGTAGAAGTTATTTTGAGCGTTGCATTTTCATATTGCTTGTTATGTATGAAAAATGAGGTTAAGTAAATTGTGTTTTTATAAAGTGGTTTTGGAAATTGAAAAAAATTCAAACTGTCCGAAATCAACATTGTGGTAAAAGATTGATGTGGAGGAAAATTGACATTGGCAGTTAATAAATAGTCATTGTTTGCCGTTTTTCCTTTGAAATCTGTACTGTCAATTAAAACAGGATTCTCAATCTTTATCGGGTTTGAAATGGCAATTTTTGTTGGAAAAATTGATGTTGATGCATTCAAAAAAGGCAAGCTACTAATAACCACAATAAAAAATGTAACGATATGTTTTTTCATTTTACAAGATTTTTTTAATGAATACGAAAAATAAACTTCTGTAAAAGTAGTCAATATATTGGAAAAAAGAAGTTTAATTCGTTGAAAGTTTCTATTTAAAATTCTGAAGTCAGATGGAATTTTATGTTTTTAAAATCATTTTGAGCCATTTCAAGAACATAATTTGAATCGGCAAGAAAAACATCACGTCCTTCTTTATCTTTTGCCATAAATTGTGCTTTTCGCTTTTTGAAAATATCCAATTCTTCTCCATTTTCGCTCTCAATCCAGCATGCTTTGTAAAGTGAAATCGGCTCCCAACGACATTGAGCGTTGTATTCATTTAACAGGCGATACTGAATAACTTCAAATTGCAATTGTCCAACTGTTCCAATAATTTTTCGATTGTTAAACTGATTGATAAATAATTGTGCTACGCCTTCGTCCATCAATTGATTCACACCCTTTTCTAATTGTTTGGATTTCATTGGGTCTGCATTTTCCAAATACATAAACATTTCCGGTGAAAAACTTGGCAATCCTTTGAAATGGAGGTCTTCTCCTGTGGTTAAAGTATCTCCAATTTTGAAATTTCCCGTATCGGGCAAACCAACAATATCACCTGCATACGCTTCATCTACTGTCTCTTTCTTTTGTGCCATAAATGCCGTTGGACTTGAAAAACGCATCATTTTTCCTTGCCGAATGTGTTTGTAATTGGCGTTGCGTTCAAATTTTCCCGAACAAATTTTCACAAAAGCAATGCAACTTCTGTGGTTTGGGTCCATATTGGCGTGAATCTTAAAAATAAAACCACTAAAATTTGGCTCATTGGGAACAACTTTTCGTTCAATGGCTTGTGTTGGGCGAGGCGAAGGAGCAATGTCAACGAAACAATCCAACAATTCTTTGATTCCAAAGTTATTCAATGCACTGCCAAAAAAAACCGGCGCAAGTAATCCGTCCAAATAAAGTTCTTTGTTAAATGGCTCGTAAACTCCATTGATTAATTCCATATCCTCACGAAGTTTTGCGGCATCGCGATTTCCCAATTTATCCTCAAGGTCGGAGCTGTCCACATCAACTGCAATTGATTCACTCACTGTTTGTTTGCTTGCGTGATACAGTTGAATGTTTTGTTCGTAGAAATTATAAACGCCTTTAAAAGTGCTTCCCATACTGATAGGCCAACTAAGCGGACGCACATTTATTCCTAATTCTGATTCCAATTCGTCAAGAATTTCAAAAGGGTCTCTCCCTTCGCGGTCTAATTTATTGACAAAAATAATGATAGGTGTATTTCGCATCCGACAAACATTCATTAATTTTCGCGTTTGCATTTCCACACCTTTTGCGATATCCACTACTATAATTACACTATCAACAGCAGTAAGAGTTCTGTAAGTATCTTCTGCAAAATCTTGGTGTCCGGGCGTATCTAAAATGTTTATTTTATGACCGTTGTATTCAAATCCCATAACAGACGTAGCAACTGAAATCCCACGTTGTTTTTCTATTTCCATCCAATCGGAAGTGGCACTCTTGCGTATTTTATTTGATTTTACGGCACCAGCCACATGAATTGCTCCTCCAAAAAGGAGTAATTTCTCTGTTAGCGTGGTTTTCCCTGCATCGGGATGACTAATTATGGCAAAAGTTCTTCGACGATTTATTTCAGCTTGAAAATTCATATTTGTTTTCGGTTCTATTTTTTATATTTGAGCGTGCAAAGGTACTTTTTTCTATTAAAACAGACAAAAAAGCCAATCCCTTTTATTTTGAGACTGGCTTCAATGATTGTTCTATTCGCTTTTTCGTTATAATTTCAATCCCAATGTCATCACAATATTATGATTTAAACCTTCTAATTTGACACCTGAATCCATATTATAGGGATAAAAATCGCTTTGATGTGATTTTACCATATAAGCGAAATCAATAAACCAATTTACATCACGATAACCAAATCCAAGTGAAGCATATTCTGACTTATATTTTTGGTTAAAATATTCGGTGTTTGTTGATACCGAATTGTTTACAAGTAATTTGCCTGAAATGTAATTTTCTTGAATCGGAGGAGTTTGAATTGCGTAACCTGCTCTTATCGCAAGTTGTGGATTCAATTTGTATTCAAATCCTAATTTCAACAAATGCACATCATTCAAAACATCTTTCATTGCTGCATTGATTTCGCCAAAATTTTGAACGCTTTCTTCGTTCGATACAAATCTTGCCCCACCGTAATTGATAAAGTTATATTCTGCTGAAACCAAAGCCGATTTCCCAAAAAGATACGCCATACTCAAATGGGCTTGTAAAGGGCTCCAAAGATTAAAAGATTGACGATTAATAGGCGTTTGAGCCGGTTTTTTTTCATTTGCTGGAATCAACGACGAGTGTAAATCTGCATAACTTTCTTCAGTGAATGTGCTTATGGAAGGAGTGTGAAAAGCAACTCCCAAGCGGAAATTGTTTCGTGGAATATAAATTAAACCAAGTTTTGCATTTAATCCGAAGCCGCTTTGTGTCAATTTATTAACCAAATCAAAATTACCTCCCTTTTCAAAATCTTCACTTAAAGTTGATTTCATATAATAATCCAAACTTCTCATATTCACATTGAAACCAACGAATAAATTGTTGTTGTAATTTCCACCCCAACCAAAATTATATTCACTCATCGAGCCTCTTTGATCTATTTGATAAGATGGTGTTACTTTTTCACCGTTTGCAAGAACCGATTCAAAATTGAGTCCATTTTCATTTATTAAATATGCATCATAACCCAAAACGGTAAGCCACGGCATACGAAAATTATCGTAAGAAATCTCGCCCGGAATAGAAGGAGTTTGTGAAGAATATTTTGCCAAATAATCGGTAAAAGAATTTCCCACTGGATTTCCATTCATAGAGAAAGATTGGTTGTAATCGTACAGTTTATGATAACTGAATGAAAAATTGGAGTTCACCAATCCCGAATTCAAATACGATGGAATATTCATCACGTAAGTCAAATTGTTAAATCCAAAATCTGATTTTGATTCTTGAAAATTGTTTTTACCGTTCCAATTTATTGTGTTAAAACTTTGTACGGAGGTATTGATGGTTGCTGAAATTTCACCACTACGATACACACCAAGTCCGGCAGGATTATCTTTGATTGATGAAGCATCGCCACCAAGAGCACCCATTGCACCACCTAAACCCAAATATCGTGCAGTTCCATTTAAGTCTTGTTGTGAAAGACGAAGTGCATCGTACTCAACTTGTGAAAATGAGAATAAACTTACCAATAATAGTATTGGAAATACCAATAATCTTTTCATATCATTTTTTTTCTAAATAATTACAAATTTCACTTTA
>JBDHYS010000033.1:0-8916 GCA_039811505.1 Paludibacteraceae bacterium
TATGCACCATGGTTGTCTTTTGTTCGACACCGATTTGTCCGTTTTAGGGAAAGCTTTGGAGCCACCAAAAGATAAAATAGAGAGCAAAGGGGTAAAATCTGTTCGAAGTGTTGTGGATAATATTTTGCCTCATCTGCCTCAAAAAATTTCGGTTGAGCAATTTGCCGATAAAATTTTGGATCGGATGAAAGAGGAATTTCCTGAGATGAAAGAATATATTTTTAGTGAAGAAGAGTTGAACGAAATAGAGCAACTTAGAAAAGAAAAATTTGGAACTTGGGAATGGAATTATGGCAATTCTCCAACCTACAATATCTCGCGTGAAACCCGTTTTCAAGCCGGAAAAATTCAAGTTTTAGCCGATATCCATAATTCTACTATCAAAGATATTCATTTTTATGGAACTTTTTTTGGAAATATAGCCGATTTAACTCCAATTGTTTCGGCACTAAAAGGGACAAAATATACTGTGGAAAATGTGAAAGAAGTACTTAAAAATCTCGATTTTAACAATTATTTTGCAGGTTTTTCTCTTGAAGAATTAACGCAAGCCATTGTAGAAGGATAAAAACAAAATCGCCCTTAGTAAACAATTTCGTTTACGAAGGGCGATTTTATTTCAATGAAACGGATTCTAAATTTTCTCGTCAATCATATTGATTTTCTTCTCTAAAACGGCACATTCTTCGCGTAATGTTTCGATTTTTCGCTCCATTTCTTGAATCATTCCTCCGCCCCTTTTTGACGAAATACTTAAAAATCCAATATTATTTTCATACGTTGCTATTTCAGATTTTAAATGCTCGTAAGCTCTCACTAACTTTTCACGCTCACGGTATAATTTATTTTCCCCTTTTTCCGACATCTCTTTCAGGTTACTTTTGAACGACTCCAATCTTCTTTGCGAAGCACTGATATTCAGTGAATCAAATTGTGCATCTAAAGCTGTACGATATTCTTTGTAAAGTTTATCTTTATCTTTGAAAGGAACATGACCGATACTGTTCCATTCGGCAGCTAAAGCCTTCAATGCAGCTAATGATTGAGAAGGATTTTCTTCTTTTTTGAAGTTTCTAATCTTTTCAATAACCACCTTTTTCAAATCAAGATTTTGAAGTTCACCGCCCCGTTTGTCGGAAACATTTTTGTTTTTTTGTTCAAAAAAATAATCACAAGCAGAAATAAATCTTTTCCAAATTTCATCAGAAAATTTCTTCGGAACCGGACCGATTGTTTTCCATTCTTTTTGATACTGAATCATCAACTCTGATGTTTCCTTCCAATCGGTACTGTCTTTTAATGCTTCAACTTTCTCGCACAATTCTTTTTTCTTGTCCAAATTGGCACTAAAACTTGTTTTCAAATCTTTAAAGAAATCGGCTTTCGCTTTGAAAAAAGTATCGCACAAATTTCTGTATTTATCAAAAATTTTCTGATTGTGTTTTTTCGGTGCAAATCCTATTTGCCTCCACTCTTCTTGCAACTCTAACACCTGTTTTGTCATCTCGTCCCACTCTTTGAAAGAAGATAATTTAGAATAATCAAGTGCTTCAAGTTTCTCACACAAAGCAATTTTCAATTGATAATTTTTTTCTTCAATTTCTCTGATTGACTCAAAATGCGATTGATGTTTTTTATTAATTGCTGCCGATGCTGCTTTGAATCTTCCCCACAGCTCCTCACGCAATTCACGTGCAACAGGACCTAATTCGTGCCACTCTTCGTGAAGTTTTTGAAGGGTTCTGAAAGCAGAAACAACATCTTTTTCTTCGTCCAAAGTTTCAGCAATTTCACACAATCTGTTTTTAGCTTCTAAATTCTTTTTAAAATCGTATTCACGCAGTTCGTTATTGATTTTTATCAAATCCCAAAATGCTTCCTGACTTAAATTGTAACTTCGCCAAACATCGTTCATGTGTTGTACCGGAACTTGTCCCGTAGCTTTCCAATCTTGTTGTAATTGACGGAAAACAGCAATATTTGCCGAAACATCTTCTTTGCTCTCTACTAAGTTTTGAATTTGCTCAATAATATGATTCTTTTTCAGCAAGTTATTCTCCTTTTCTTGCTCTTGCTGAGCCAAGCCTTTTGCTTTTTTGTTTTTATATTCACTTAACAACTCTTTGAACTCATCTTCCAATTCGGTTGGAGAAGGGATAAAATCGAGCTCATTACCTCCATTTGCGATAAATTCTGCCCGTTCTTTCTCTGTTTGTTGTTTGCTTTTTTTATAAAACAACTGTTTGATTGCATCAACTTTTGTTTTAATTGTCGTTACTTCATCGGCTTCCAATAGTTTTTTTAGTTGATCACAAAGCTCTTGCTTTGTCAGTTCAGTCGCAGCAGTTTCCGCATTTTCCAAAACAACAACAGATTTATTTTCTTCCACTTCTTTTACTGTTTCAACTACAGAAGGTTTTTCTTCCTCATTTTTTTGTGAAACAGAATTTTCTTCTTCCTTTTGGGCAGATGTTTCAGATTCGTTTACCACCTCTTCTGATGGAGTTACGTTTTGCTCATTTGAAATTTCAGAAGTTTTTTGTTCCGAGCCTACTTGGGGTGTAACTTCTTCTTTTTCATTCATAGGGTTAAGTGTGTCCATTGCAATTAATTTTTACAACCAAACAAAATTGTTCAGTATCAATCTGTGAATATAATTATTTTTGACAAAAATATATCTTTTTTTTCTAAAATTAGCACTATACAGCTAAATATTTGATTTTTTGTGTTTTTAATCCTCATTTCGGTAAGAAATGTAGGTATTTGCTTGTTGCTTTGGATTTATTTGAACATCATTTATCATCACATGTTCCGGACGGGTTACAATAAACTCAAGAACATCTGCTACATCTTCTGCCGATAAAGGTTCAATTCCTTTATATACATTTTTCGCTTTTTCAGCATCGCCATGGTAACGCACTAATGAAAATTCCGTTGCAGCCATTCCGGGCGAAATGGAGCTTACTCTTATTCCATATTTCACCAAATCCAATCTTAATCCTTTTGTTATTGCATTAACAGCGTGCTTCGTAGCACAATATACATTCCCATTTGGATATACTTCAATTCCAGCGATGGAAGAAACATTGACAATATGACCCTGCTTTTGCTCCATCATTTTTGGAACTATTAATTTTGTGATGTACAATAATCCTTTCACGTTCGTATCAATCATACGCTCAAAATCTCCCAAATCTGCTTCTTGAAACGGAGAAGCACCTGCAGCTAAACCGGCATTATTAACCAATAAATCAATTTTGGAAAAATCTTTTGGTAAATTTTCAATTGCATCTTTACAAGCTTTTTTATCTCTTACATCAAACTGAATAAAATGCACTTTACAATCGCTGTTTATTTGTTTTATTTCTTCTTTAAGAGATTCTAACAACTCTTTTCTTCGTCCGGTAATAATTAAATAATTGTATCCTAATTTTGCTAAACGAAGTGCAAAAGCTCTACCAAATCCAGATGTTGCACCTGTTATGAATGCTGTTTTCATATTTATTATTATTTTTCAATAAAAAGAAAACCGACTAAAAAAGTCGGTTTTAAATTTTCAGATAAAGCAATTTAAACAACTCCTTGTGCCAACATCGCCTTTGCAACTTTTACAAATCCGGCAATATTCGCACCTTTCATATAATTTACATAACCAGTTGATTCGGTTCCGTGTTTGACACATTGCGTATGAATATCGTTCATTATTTGTTGCAATTTTTCATCTACTTCCGTTGCTGTCCAAGATAAGTGCATCGCATTTTGTGTCATTTCCAAACCTGAAGTTGCAACTCCACCAGCATTTACAGCTTTTCCCGGTCCATAAATAATTTTATTCTGAATAAACAAATCGATTGCTTCCGGTGTGCAACCCATATTTGATACTTCTGCAACGTATTTTGTTCCATTTGCAGCTATGAGTTTTGCATCTTCGCCGTTCAATTCATTTTGCGTGGCACAAGGCATTGCAATATCCACTTTTACTTCCCAAGGTTTCCGTTTTGCGACGAATTTTGCTCCAAATTTCTCTGCATAAGGTTCAACCACATCGTTGCAAGTGGCACGCAATTCAAGCATATATTCTATTTTTTCTCCTTCAATTCCTGCTTCATCGTAAATATAACCATCGGGTCCTGAAATTGTTACAACTTTTGCTCCCATTTCCGTAGCTTTTAGAGCAGCGCCCCAAGCCACATTTCCAAATCCCGAAAGTGCAATTGTTTTTCCTTTTATTGAATCTCCGGCAGTTTCGAGCATCTGTTTTACAAAATACATTGCTCCAAATCCTGTTGCTTCGGGACGAATAAGCGAACCGCCATATTCCAATCCTTTGCCTGTGAAAACTCCTGTATTGACACGAGCCAATTTTCGATACATTCCGTACATATAACCCACTTCTCTTGCTCCTACTCCAATATCACCAGCCGGAACATCGGTATCAGCCCCAATATGATGCCATAATTCGGTGATAAATGCTTGACAAAAACGCATCACTTCGTTGTTTGATTTACCACGCGGATCAAAATCTGAACCTCCTTTTCCTCCGCCCATTGGAAGCGTTGTAAGTGCGTTTTTGAATGTTTGTTCAAATCCTAAAAACTTCAAAATGGATAAATTCACAGAAGGATGAAAACGAATACCACCTTTGTAAGGTCCAATTGCATTGTTGTATTGAACACGATAACCTAAATTTACATGCACATCTCCTTTATCATCAACCCATGGAACTTTGAAAGTGAAAATTCGGTCTGGCTCAACCATTCTTTCTATAATTTTTGCTTTTTCAAATTCCGGATAATGGTTATACACCTCATCAATAGTCATCAAAACCTCGTTTACGGCTTGTAAATACTCTTGTTCGCCCGGATGTTTTGCCTTTAATTGCTGCATTAGTTTTTCACGATTCATAGTTTTATTATATTAAATAGTTAGTTTAAAAATCCTAAATAATAGTCTTAAAATAGTTTTATTGCGAGAATAGTTCTATTTTATATTTTCTTGCAAGTTTACGATTTTTATTTGTGATTGTCAAATTTTATAGAGGATATTTTATGCTAATTCACATTATAAACTATTTCAAAGCAAATTATCCACATTCGTAAATTTTTCAAATCTATATCAATCAAAAAAAATCAACAATTTTAAAATAATTTGGGTAAAATTTAAATATCGAAGATACGCCAACAAATTATATTTGCACCGTTAAATTAAGACGTCATTTACATTTTAACTATTTCTTTTATTCATCTTTTAATACTTAAACTTATGAACAAACTTTTCGCTCTATTTATCGCATTTGCAATCTCTTTCTCTACATTTGCAACAACTTATTATGTGTCGCTTGACGGAAATGACACTACTAATGATGGACTTTCTTGGGGAACAGCTTTTAAAACTATTGGCAAAGCTCGTGACACTGCTGCTGATAATGATAATATCTATGTAAAAGCAGGTACTTATAATTTTACAGGGTCTTTCAGTTTTAACAAAAGAAACTATTATGGTGGCTTTGCCGGAAATGAAACAAATCCTTCTGAAAGACCGTTAACAGATGTGGATGGAAACGGCATTGTTGAACCTTGGGAATTTGAACATCCAACCATTTTGAGTTCAACATACAACAACGGAAGTACATTTACTTTACCTGCATTAGCTACAACTACGGTGAATGGTTTTACTTTTACACATGTTGCAACGAGAACAACGGCAGGAACATTAAGAACAGTGAGCTGCGACAAAGATTTTGTTGGTACGTTTGAAAATAACACCATTAAAGACTGTGTGTTATCTACTACCATGACCGCATCTGCTGGTGGTATGTTAATGACTCTTGCCGGAGTAATGAAAAATTGCCTGTTTGAAAATAATCAGACAACTTGTAGTTCTTCTGCTGATGTAGCCGTTATGTTAGGTGTTGAAGCGCTAATCAATTCAAAAATTAGTAATTGTGTTTTCCGCAATAATAAAGCCACTGCCGATTGGTCGAATGAAACAACTAAACCTGCAAATGCAAATTTAAGAGGATTTGTTCTAAATTTAGGACCATCAAATACAGTAGCAGACAAAAATACGGCTAAAAACTGCCTATTCTACAACAATGAAGCTGTATTCATCGGTAACTCCTCCAATATGACTTCTACCAATGGAGCCATTGTAGCCCTTAGCTCTTTTTCTGCGTCAACTTCTACCGATTCAATCATAAATTGTACTTTTGCAAATAACAAAGCTACTAATATGAAAACAGCTGGATTAAATGTGATTAAAACAAATAATTCAGTAAAATATGTGATTAACAATGTTTTTTGGAACAATGAATTGGATGGTAATGTGAAAAATCTTCAAATTGGTACTTCTTTGGCATCCGGTATGATTTCTAATAATGTAATGAACGGAGGTGGTATTGCAGGTGTTTCTGGAAATATTCCTACAAATACGTATTGCAAAGACAATTTAACTGATTTAAGCACAAACAATACAGGAGATAACAAAGCCCCACGTTTTAACAATCCATCAACAGTTATTGGAAATTCAAATGGAGGTTCGGTAGAAGATGCTGTTTGGACACTCAACCCATATACATATCTATATCAAAAGGGAGTTACAACAACCAATACTACAGACAAAGCAGGCGTTTCGTTTGCAGCAACTCCTTCTGTAGGTGCATACGAATATGTAAAAGTTACTCCAACAATTACGTGGGAACAAGATTTAACCGAATTGCATGTGGGAGGAGGTAATGTTACTTTAACAGCTTCATCATCGGAACTTTTGGCACCTGAAATCACCTATTCTTCAAGTAATGATAATGTTATTACTGTTTCAGGAAATACATTAACCATTGTTGGCGTAGGTTCTGCAACCGTAACAGCACAACAAGCATCAGATGCTTTTTACAACGCAGCAAGCAAACAACAGTCTGTTGTTGTTGATATTCCATCTGGATTACAACTCAGTTCTGTGGATAATAACTATTCTATTGCCGGAAATAAATTGACCTACAACATGAATGGACAAGCAAAAATATTTTCGATAAACGGACAAATTCAGCATAACGAATCTGTAGTGAAAGGAGAAAGTGTAGAGCTAAAATCCGGATTGTATCTTGTGAGCATAATAACATCAGAAGGAAAAGTTTCAACAACGAAGATTTTAATTCGCTAAAAACCGTTATTCATCTTTTTATAAATATAGCTGGCAAAATAATTTGTCAGCTATATTTTTATAGAAACACCAGACGTTAAAATTCCTGCCAACAAGATTTATTCCTCAAAATTTTAAAAAAAATTGAGTATTTTTCCGTACCTTTGCCCACTTAAAAAAAGAAATTGTGTTAGATGCAAAAAATTAGAAACATTGCCATTATTGCCCATGTTGATCATGGAAAAACAACCTTAGTTGATAAAATGCTCCTTGCAGGACATTTATTTAGAGAAAATGAAAATTCCGGTGAATTAATAATGGACAATAACGACCTCGAACGCGAAAGAGGAATAACGATACTTGCCAAAAACGTTTCAATTCAGTACAACGGATATAAGATAAATATAATTGACACACCGGGACACGCCGATTTTGGTGGCGAAGTGGAGAGAGTTTTAAATATGGCTGATGGCGTACTTTTATTGGTTGATGCTTTTGAAGGTCCGATGCCTCAAACCCGATTTGTATTGCAAAAAGCACTTGATATTGGGCTAAAGCCAATTGTGGTTGTGAACAAAGTTGATAAAGCCAATTGTCGTCCGGACGAAGTGAATGAAATGGTGTTTGATTTGATGTTTAACCTCAACGCAACAGAAGACCAATTGGATTTTGTAACCCTTTATGGATCTGCAAAAAATAATTGGATGTCGATGGATTGGAAAGAACAAACAACAGACATTACGCCCCTTTTAGATGCGATAATTGATCACATTCCAGCTCCCACTTCATTGGAAGGAGCTCCTCAAATGTTGATAACCTCGTTGGATTATTCATCTTATGTGGGAAGAATTGCCGTTGGACGTGTTCATAGAGGCACTTTGAAAGAAGGAATGGAAGTAAGCCTTTGCAAACGGGACGGACGAATTATCAAATCTCGTATTAAAGAATTAGACACATTTACAGGACTAGGACGAACAAAAACAAACGAAGTTCATTCCGGCGATATTTGTGCGTTGGTTGGAATTGAAGGATTTGAAATTGGCGATACCATTACCGATACTCAAAATCCCGAACCACTTCCTCCAATTGCTATTGATGAGCCCACAATGAGCATGGTTTTTACGATAAACGATTCTCCATTTTTTGGTAAAGAAGGAAAATATGTTACTTCACGCCATATTAACGATAGACTTTTGAAAGAATTGGATAAAAACTTGGCGTTGCGAGTGAAAAAGAATATGGACAGCGATGTTTGGAATGTGTACGGACGTGGCGTATTGCATCTTTCTGTCTTAATTGAAACAATGCGAAGAGAAGGTTATGAACTGCAAGTTGGGCAGCCACAAGTAATTTTCAAAGAGATAAACGGCGAGCGTTGTGAACCAATCGAACAACTTACCATCAACATTCCAGAAGAATATTCGGGAAAAGCAATTGAAATGGCTGCATCACGCAAAGGCGAAATGATTAGCATGGAAACTATGGGTGATCGGATTCAGCTTGAATTTCAGATTCCTTCAAGAGGAATTATTGGACTGAGAAACAGCATTTTAACCGCTTCTGCTGGTGAAGCAATTATGTCGCACCGTTTCATTGAATACCAACCCTACAAAGGACATATCGAAAAGAGAAACATCGGTTCGATAATCGCAATGGAAACTGGCACTGCATTCGCTTATGCAATTGACAAACTTCAAGATAGAGGTAATTTTTTCATTCATCCAGTGGGTTGAGCCAACCTGTACATGGTTTTTTCTTACGTATTTTGCACAACCTTGT
>JBDHYS010000034.1:0-8832 GCA_039811505.1 Paludibacteraceae bacterium
TAAATCAGCGGTCGGCAACCATCGTACCTTCTATTGGATTTATATTTGAGTTTTAAGGAATAATATAACAGACATACACATTGGCAAGCCACACAAGCCACCGCTCAAAGCAAAGCTTGCCAAAGAGTATGTCTTCCATTCCACACATAAAAATAAAACAAAAACAACTTTACCGAAAGAACGCCAGCCTGTAACAAGCGGTTTGAACGCAAGCAGGGTTAAATTGCACCGTTTGGACTTTTGTGCTATATTTGAACTGTGGTTCTCGCATCAGCAGTTGTGCTAAAATGCCCTGCCTGCGTCAAGCCGCAAAACCGATGGACAAAATTGCGCCCTTTGGGCTTGACGGAAAATCGTTGTTTCACAACTCTATTTTTCCTAATTTTGTCCATCGGTTCAACGTTTCACCTAATACATTTAGCAATCATACTCGGGGCGCAACTTCGTCCATCATGCCTGTTTGCTAAATGTATTCGTGATTGCTCCCGTGCATTTTCAAACTTCGTTTGGAATTCACTTCGCAAACACGCTGAACTGAAACGTTAGTAACAACCATAAAAACTACAACAACAAAGAGAAATTTAACTGAACTTAGAGAAATTTGCGAAAACATAGAAAAAAAATTGGGAACACGTATGTTGATGAAAACGGTAAAGCTGACCCAATAATTGACGGAATTGTTGATATTGAAAAATTTCAAGGCAAAATTCTAAATCCGGAAAATTAATATAAGACATCGCTTAAAAACCAAAATAATATTGTATTTTTGAAGAAAATTAATTAATAATAAGGATTGTCAGGCAAACTGCCGTTGACGATCAGCTTAGGTCGTGCCACCAATATGTGTTTGTAGTAATGAAGATTGCACCTGAGCAAATAGTAACACCGCAAATCACAACAGAACATACAATAAGAAGATCAAGGAACAAGCTGAAAATCCTATAAAAAGTAGGCAAAAATAAAACATTATAATATGGACATTGAAATTTGGCATGTTTGGATAATAATTGCTGTAATACTTTTCATTGTAGAAATATTTACTCCGAGTTTTATATTTGGCAGTATTGCTGTTGGATGTATTTTGGCAGGAGTTTCCTCCGCCTTTGGCTTCGGAATAAAAGTACAACTCATTGCTTTTGCCATTGGTACTCTTGTTGCATTTTTTGGGATTCGTTCCTTTATGCTTAAATATTTCCACAAGAAAAGCAATAAAATAAAGACAAACACGGACGCTTTAATTGGGAAAATAGGCAGAGTTACAGAAACAATAAATACAGCTCAAAACGTAGGGCGAATAATGGTTGAAGGCGACGACTGGAAAGCCGAAACAGAAAATGACGAAATAATAAATGCGGGAGAAAAGGTAGAAATAGTTGCTGTAAATTCAACAATTTTAACTGTTAAATCTATCCGATAATTTTCATAAGTCAAACAAATTAATTTTTAGATTATGGCTATTACAATCATTTTAGTACTAATTGCGTTATTCGTAATTATTTGGGTTTTTGCGGGTTTGAAAATTGTTCAACAATCAGAAACAATGGTAATCGAACGATTAGGGAAATACAGTCGAACACTTTCGTCGGGAATCAATATTATTTTGCCGGTCATTGACAAGCCACGAGGCTTAATATGGCGATACGTTAAAGAGAGTTATGATGGCAGAAAAATTATTATAAACCAGACAAACAGTAGAATTGATTTGCGTGAAACAGTTTACGATTTTCCCAAGCAAAATGTGATAACAAAAGACAACGTTGTAACAGAAATCAATGCAATTTTGTATTTTCAGGTTATTGATCCGGTCAAAGCAACATATGAAATCGCAAACTTACCCGATGCTATTGAAAAACTTACGCAAACGACATTGCGTAATGTTATTGGAGAAATGGATTTGGATCAAACACTTACCTCTCGAGACACTATTAATTCCAAATTACGAGCAGTACTTGACGAAGCGAGCCACAAATGGGGCGTAAAAGTAAATCGTGTGGAATTACAAGACATTAATCCTCCAAACGACATTCGAGATGCAATGGAAAAACAAATGCGTGCAGAACGAGACAAACGAGCTAAGATTCTTGAAGCAGAAGGAACTAAAGCACAACTCGCATTGGAGGCAGAAGGACGAAAAATAGCGGAAATTAATCAAGCAGAAGGAGAAAAGCAATCTCAAATTTTAAGAGCAGAAGGACAAGCACAGGCAAAACTTAAAGTAGCACAAGCAGAAGCAGCCGCAATAGAAGCAATCACAACCGCAATAAATACAACAAAAAGCGACCCTGTAAATTATCTTGTAGCCATCAGATACATCGACACTCTCAAAGATATGGTGAGCGGAAAAGACAATAAAGTTATTTATCTTCCATACGAAGCAACTGGCGTTTTAAGCTCAATAGGAGGAATTAAAGACTTATTTAATGCAACAGATAAGTAAAATTCCATTTTTAAAAAACCATTAAATTAGCAAAACCAACAAACTTTTCAAGTTTTGCTAATTTAATGCATCTTTACAGTATAAAGAATTTGATAAAAACTTTCAGAATTTATTATGAAGTGGGAAAAACTACTTACTCCTATCCGTTTGGGTTTAGAAAATTATCATGACAGAGAACGAGATAATCGAAATCAGTTTCAACGCGATTACGATCGGTTAATTTTCTCTGCCCCTTTCAGGCGAATGCAAAACAAAACACAAGTTTTTCCTCTGCCCGGAAGTGTTTTTGTTCACAACAGACTTACACACAGCCTTGAAGTGGCAAGCGTTGGTCGTTCACTTGGAACCAACATTTCACACCACTTTAAAGATCGAAAAATAAATTATTTTGATGAGATAGGTTCCATTGTGTCTGCTGCTTGCTTGGCTCACGATATGGGAAATCCACCTTTTGGACATTCGGGTGAAGAAGCCATTGCATCATATTTTTCAGAGGGAAAAGGGCTTTTTCTCCAATCGGAAATGGGCGAATCTGAATGGACAGATTTTACGCGATTTGATGGCAATGCAAATGCTTTTAGATTGCTTTCTCACCAATTTAACGGAAGGCGTGAAGGTGGTTTTGCGATGACTTACAGCACATTAGCGTCTATCGTGAAATATCCATATTTGTCAATTCATTCCGATAAAAGAAAACAAAAATTTGGATTTTTTCAATCAGAAAAAGCTACTTATGAAAAAATTGCCACAGAGCTTGGCATAAAAACGCAATCGCAAAATACAAATTGGTTTATAAGACATCCGTTGGTTTATTTGGTGGAAGCAGCCGATGATATTTGCTACCAAATAATGGACATTGAAGATGCTCACAAATTGAAAATATTCACAACAGAAGAGACAAAAAATCTCTATTTCAACTTTTTTGACGAAAAACGTTTGTCAAAAGTCAAAGAAACTTTTTCAATTGTAAAAGACATAAACGAGCAAATTGCTTATCTCCGTTCTTCTGTAATTGGAAAATTAATTGACGAGTGTTCCGATGTGTTTATTTCGAATGAAAAAGCGATCTTAGCAGGGGAATTTGAAGGTTCGTTGATTAAAAACATATCAGAGCAGACATTCAATGCTTATAAAAATTGTACTTCTGTTTCGGTGGAAAGAATTTATAAATCGCAAGAAGTTTTGGATATTGAATTGGCAGGACATCGGATTATTTCTACATTGTTGGAGTTATTTGTTCAGGCTGTTCTCAATCCGAATAAAATGTATTCAAAGCAATTATTAAATCGGATTCCTCCACAATATGCAACCAACAGTCCAACAATTTATGGCAAAATTCAATCAATTATTGATTATATTTCGGGAATGACAGATGTGTATGCACTTGATTTATATAGAAAAATAACGGGGATAAACATTGCCAATATCGTTTGATTTTTTGTTAAAATTTATCCTTAAAGAAGAAAAACTCACCGTTAAAATGTTAAAATTTCTTCAATTGAAAGGTGTTTTATAACTTTATAGCATAAAATTTGTTGTATTTGACAAAAACAAAAAAGAGGTTTATATGTTAAGTTTGATTTTACTTTTAGCACTTATTGCTCTCACTATTTTTGCAGGAACGTATCTTTCTCGAAGAGGCAAAAATGAAGAAGTAGAAGTTGTAATCAGTGAGAACAGTGCTTGTTGTGGTGCTCATGAAATTTGCGAAATTGATAATCTGCAAATCATTGATACCAAAATTGAGTATTTTGACGATGAAGAATTAGATGTTTTAGCAGGCGTTTCGCCCGAAAAATTCACTAAAAATCAGATAAACACCGTTTCAGAAATTTTTTATTCTATGCGGGAAAATGATATTGCACCTTGGCTGCGAAGCCTTCAATTGCGTAATATCCAACTTCCCGAAACAATCAAAGATGCTGCATTAATGGTCGTTACAGAGAGACGAGAAGTTTTAGCATAGCCAAGTTTTTTTACTTTGTCGGTAAATAATCCATAATAAAAAAATGGAAATTACACCGCTTATTATTCCAAAAACGTACGTTTCCGATTTTCCAAAATTTTCCATCTGTTCGATTGCGTTATTCGTATTCGATTTCAAATAGGAGAAAATTACAACAGAACCGTTTTGAAGAAAATGGACAAAAATCGGCAACCAAAGGCTTCCGCTCCAAACGGCCAAATAGCCCAAAATAGCACCATAAATCATTCGAGGGAGAAATCCGTACATCTGAAAATGGATTAAGCTGAATACGATTGCAACCAACCAAATTGCAAGAATACGATTCTTTTTTTCAGAGAAAATTGTGAGCAACGCACCGCGAAAAAAAACCTCTTCTACAATTGCAGGCGTGATTGCCATCACTAAAAGATTGAGTAAAAACCCTGAAAATGATTCTACTTTGAGCATTTGCTCGGTTATTATTTTTATTTTTTCTTCTGCTTCCATAAATCGCTGTTCCAATCCTTTCAAAAATTCCGGTAAAACCATTTGCTCATTTATAAATGATAGAAAATTGATAAAAGGAATAATCGAAATGACAAGCAAAAAAGATAAAAAAGAGATTTTAAAAGAAGGTAATTTGTGAAGTGAGTAAGTTTGAAACGGCTTTTTATACCAAATAAAACCTCCAATAAGAGCCGGAATTAAAAAGATAAAAATGCTGTTTATCAGCTGAATAATTTTTTGAGATTGAATGTCAGCCGGTTGATTAAAAAGAAATAAAGAAACGCCCAATCCAAAAATTGAGAAAACCACAACCAAAACAAAAAGCAAAAATAATTTACCAAAAACGCCCAATTCTTTAAAAATTTCTCTCCACATTTTCTTTTATACCAATTTATTTATTTGCGAATTTACAAAAAAAAACTTCCAGCTATTAAAATAACTGGAAGTTTTTTAAATTTCTCTTGTCCAAAATAGCTTATGCTTTCGGTTTTGCCTCTTTTGCTACGATTGTACGTCCGTCAAGTTCAGCGCCGTTTAATTCTTCGATAAGTTTAGCTGCTTCATCATCATTTGGCATTTCAACAAAACCAAATCCTTTTGATCTACCAGTCTCACGATCTTTGATAATTTTGCAAGATGTGATTTCACCATACTCTGCAAGCAATTCTTGCAAATCATTTTCCCGAACTTTATAGCTCAGATTTCCTAAATAAATGTTCATAATAAAAAATTGAATAAAAATTGTGATATAGAATTAGTATAGAAAACGAAAGGTCAAAAAGTACTACAACTTTCATTCAATAAGAAAGAGGTTATTGTGAAATTTGAAACCTGCGAAAAATACACTTTTTCTTTCAGAGGACAAAGGAACACATTTTTTTTATATTTACAATCTTTTTTTTGAAAAATTACTTAAAAATCATAAAAATAACTCTGTTTTCCACTGCTTTTTTACAACACATTGGCAAAAATCGAAAAGAGCTGAAGTTTAATTTTCTAAATTTAGTTTTAAGAAACATAACCAATAATCCATATTTTGTTCTTTATCACAAAAATAACTAACTTTGCAACCCTTTTTGAGCAATTTTATTTAGATGAAAAAAAGCAAGTTAAATCATTTGTTATCAAGCTTCATGCAGAGAATGCGATTCAAATATCGTATTTCGATTATGAATGAAAATACATTGGAAGAATCATGGCGAACGCACTTATCCAGATTTAACGTTCTGATTTTTATCGTTTCTTTTTTCATCATTACGTTTATCTTGCTCACATTGCTTATTTTTGCCACTCCGCTCCGTTATTATCTTCCCGGATACCAAGATTCCGGAAACCGACTCACAATTATTCAGCAGTCCTTAAAATTTGATTCTTTGGAGCGGGAAATGAACTTAATGAACGCTTATTTAGTCGTTTTGAAAGAAAATATTGAAGGGAATTTTGAAAACAGAGAAAAGCACGCACTCGACACGGTTACTTTTAAGCAAATCGCTTCAGATGTTTTAGAAAAAACATCGCGTGAAGCAGAATTTGTAAAAAAATACGAAGAGACCGAAAAATACAATTTAAGTGCGGTTCTTTCATCAGAAAGTGAAAAAATGTACGTTTTTTTCCGTCCTGTTGATGGAGTTATAGCATCCACATTCAAACCAAAAGAGGGAGAATTTGGAATAAAAATAATTACATCACCACTCGAAACGGTAAAAAGCATTCAAGAAGGAAGAGTTATTTTCACAGGATATACTTTTGATAACGAGTGGGTTATTCAATTACTTCACGACAACAATTATATTTCAATCTATAAAAACAATCAACGCTTGATGAAATCGACCGGCGATTATGTAAAAGCGGGCGAAAGCATTGCCGTAACGGGTGATAAATCGGCAAACAGTGCTTCAAAATATTTTTATTTTGAAATTTGGAAAAATGGAAATCCCATCAATCCGCAAGAAGTAATCACTTTTAGAGAATAAAAATTGAAACAAAAAAAACAAAATATTGCCATTCTTGGCTCCACAGGTTCAATTGGGACACAAGCTTTGGAAGTTATCAAAGCCAATCCTGAGCGTTTTGAGGTTGCTGCTCTAACTGCCAATAACAATGTGGAATTGCTTATCAAACAAGCAAAAGAGTTTCTTCCCGATTGCGTTGTCATCGGCAACAAAACGCACTATCAACTTATTAAATCTGCCCTTTCAAATCTGCCAATAAAAGTTTTTGCCGGCGAAGATGCAGTTTTTCAAATCGTGGAGATGGAAAATATTGATATTGTTTTGACTGCGATGGTTGGATATTCCGGATTAAAACCAACAATAAATGCGGTGAAAAATGGAAAAACAATAGCACTGGCAAACAAAGAAACATTGGTCGTTGCAGGCGATATTATTACCGATTTGGCAATAAAAAACAATTCAAAAATTCTTCCGGTCGATTCGGAACATTCAGCTATTTTTCAATGCCTTGCCGGTGAAGGATTTAATCCAATTGAGCGGATATTATTAACAGCTTCGGGCGGTCCATTTTTAAATAAAACACTTGAAGAATTGCAACACGTAACATCCAATCAAGCATTGAAACATCCAAATTGGGAAATGGGAGCAAAAATCACAATAGACTCCGCAAGCATGATGAACAAAGGATTTGAAGCCATTGAAGCAAAATGGCTGTTCGGATTGGAACCTTCGCAAATAGAAGTCTTAATTCATCCTCAATCCATTATTCATTCGATGGTCGAATTTGCCGATGGCTCCATAAAAGCTCAATTGGGAATGCCCGATATGAGAATCCCAATTCAATATGCTTTTACCTATCCGGATAGATTACAAACCAATTTTCCGCGTGTAGATTTTTTGCGTTATTCCAATCTCACTTTTGAAAAACCCGATTCAGTCCGTTTTCGGAATTTAGATTTGGCTTTTTATGCAATGAAAAAGGGCGGAAATTTACCTTGCATCCTCAATGCAGCGAACGAAATTGTGGTAAATGAATTTTTACACGATAGAATTGGTTTTTTAGAAATGAGCAATGTCATTGAAGCGGCAATGGAAAAAGTTTCGTTTATCCATCAACCAACTTACGAAGATTATGTGGCAACCGATACTGAAACAAGGAAAATTACGTTAGAGATAATTAAAAAATAATTAAAAATTCAAATACAACCATTATGAGATATGCTTTAATTCCGTTTGCACTTATTGCTATTTTTATCGTGTATATTTTATACCTACTAATTTTCAAACGTGATACTGAAAAAATAAAATCAATTTTGTATCCCGGACTTTTCTTTACACTTGTTTGGGTGGTTGTTTATTGGCTTTGGCTGAAATAACAACACTTTGAAGATTTCTTGGATTTTTTATACCAATGTTTTAGATACAACTATTTTACAATCAATAAATTAAATGGAAATATTTTTAATACGAGCAGCACAGTTAATTTTAAGTTTAGCTATTTTAGTGCTACTGCATGAGTTTGGGCATTTTTTCTTTGCAAGAGTTTTTAGAGTGAGAGTTGATAAATTTTATATGTTTTTCAATCCAAAATTTTCACTCGTCAGAGCCAAAAAAATTAATGGGAAATGGAAAGTAAAATTCTTTGCAACAAACGTACCAGCCAATGAAAGAGTGCAATTAGACAGCGAAGGAAATGTAATGTTGGACAAAGATGGCAAACAAAAAATGGAACCCATTCCTCTATCCGATCTTTCGATGGACGATTGGAGACGCTATCCTGAAACCACTGAATGGGGAATCGGTTGGTTGCCTCTTGGCGGTTATGTGAAAATTGCCGGAATGATTGACGAAAGCATGGATAAAACACAACTTGCAGCACCTCCAAAACCTTGGGAATATCGCTCACGATCCGTTTGGCAACGACTTCCCATTATTATTGGTGGCGTTTTGGTCAATTTTATTTTAGCTTTAATAATCTATTCTGCCGTACT
>JBDHYS010000035.1:0-8827 GCA_039811505.1 Paludibacteraceae bacterium
TTTTTGCAACCAATTCATAGTTTTGTTCCAATGTTTTAGCAAAACCAAAACCCGGATCAATGATAATATCTTTGACGTCTAATTGAATTAATGAGTCGATTTTTTGTTGAAAATATCCCATTAAATCGACTAAAAGATTATCATAATCGGTCAAAGATTGCATCGTTTGTGGAGTGCCGCGTGTATGCATCAATATATAAGGTACATTCAGCTTAGCAACTGTTTCAAACATATTTTTATCCAAATTTCCACCACTAATATCGTTTATAATTTTCACATTATACTTTTCCACTCCCCATTTTGCAACATTAGCCCTGAACGTATCCAATGAAATAATTACCTCCGGAAATTTGTTCATAATGCTTTGCAAAGCTTTGGATAATCTCACTTTTTCTTCCTCTTCGCTTATAAACTCAGCCGAAGGACGAGTAGAATAAGCACCAATATCAATAATTTTTGCCCCATCAGAAACAGCTTTTTCCACATAATCTAAAATCTCTTTTTCGGTCTGTTTTCTGCTCCCGCTATAAAAAGAATCGGGTGTAATATTTACAACTCCCATCACAATAGGAGTTGAAAGATCCAATAAATCCCCATTAATATTGAGCTGAAAGGGAATAAAACTCATTTCTGTTATAAAATATGTGTTGTTATTGCTCGTTTAAAATACGATTATCTTACAAAAGTAAGAAAATAAAACTGCTTTTTCATTCATAAAAATGCGATTAATCAAAATTTTAGCTTAAAATATACGTTTTTATTCAAAAATGAGTTATTTATACTACAGCTTCCAAAACAGATAGTACAATTTCTGTTGTGCAAGCGGAATAATTTTTTATAGAAATATAAATCTTGTTGAAATATGGATTTTAGTAAAAAGAGTATTTTCATTGGTTTTTTAATTGCAATGTCATTGCTAATTGTGTCTTGTTCACCTAAAACACCAAAAGTAGGTTCTTCAGTTTCAAGTGCAACAGGTTGGACATATCAAAACAACGATTTTTTGAAAGGTAAAGGTTCTGCAACGACCGGTTTCATAGCACAAGAAAATTACAAGCCACAAATTCCGGCAGGAATGGTGGCTATTGAAGGTGGAACGTTTACGATGGGACAAAAATCTGATTTGGTTACAGCACCAAGAAATAATTTTTCAAGGCGAGTTACAGTTGGACCTTTCTATATGGATCAATTTGAAGTAACCAATCTGATGTGGCGTGAATACGTTCATTGGATGGAAATGGTATTCGGAAAATCGGCTCCACATTTGGTTCAAAAAGCGATGCCGCAAATCGATAAGTCTGCAGATCCTTTGACTTACAATGATCCTTATTATGACAGATATTATACACATCCAGCTTTCAATAATTATCCTGTTGTGGGCATTACGTGGGAACAAGCGGTGGATTATTGTCAATGGAGAACAGACAGAGTAAATGAACTGATTCTTATCAAAGCAGGAGTTATTGCTCCTCCTGATTTTTCTTATTTGGAAAAAGAGACAAATCCCGATTCAATTGCACAAAATTTTGTATTCAATACCGAAAAGTATTTGCATCAAAGCTCTTACAATCCAAAACCGGGACCAAAACCACTTTTAGCTCCCAACGGCTCTATCCGTAAAGCAACCATGGCAGACGGATTAATGATGCCAAATTTCAGATTGCCAACTGAAGCTGAATGGGAATTTGCAGCGTACGCATTGAAATCGGGAAAAAATGGACTTGTTGAAGAGGGAAGAAATTATCCTTGGTCGGGAAATTCCATACGGAAAAATGACAAAGGAAAATCACAAGGAAAAATTGTGGCTAATTTTGTGCGAGGAAGGGGAGATTTTATGGGAACTGCGGGCGATTTGAACGACCGATACACAACAACTGCTCCGGGTAATGCGTATCCGCCCAATGATTTTGGATTATACAATATGGCGGGAAATGTAAGTGAGTGGGTTTTAGATGTTTATAGACCTACTTCTCATCAGGAAGTAGCAGAATACAACCCATTCAGGGGCAATCAAAACTTTACGTACATTGCGGAAGATCAAGATGAAAACAGAAAAAATGAATTAAAAGTTGATTCGTTAGGAAGATTGATGAGAATAGTCCTTACAGATGATGATTTTAGCAATTATGCCGATGGAATGAACCAAATTGCAACCGATTTTAACCTCTACACCGATCCTGACGGACTTAAAGCGTTGAGAAATCGTTCACAATTAGACCCAACAGATGTATTGGCTCCAAAATACACCAACAAAACAAGAGTGTATAAAGGAGGTTCTTGGAAAGACCGTGCATATTGGATTCAACCCGCATCTCGCCGTTATTTGCTTCAAAATCAATCGGCAAATGATATTGGATTTCGATGTGTGATGACGATGCTTGGTAGTTTCGACAATCAGAAGCAGAAAAAAACTAATAAAAAATAGAAAATCGTCTTAAATTGATATTCAGAGCATCCATTTTTTTTAAGTGGATGTTTTTTGTTGTATTTATTCTATTGAAAATGATTTAAAAGTAGTACTTTTGCAATACGTAAATTTAGAGGAGAATTTTATGAAAAGAACAAAAATAATAGATGCGTTAAAAAGCACAGAATTTGGCACAAATGTAAATGTAAAAGGGTGGGTTCGTACGCGTCGTGGGAATAAAAATGTAAATTTTATCGCTTTGAATGATGGTTCCACAATTCACAATATCCAAGTTGTGGTAGATTTATCAAAATTTGAAGAAGAATTATTAAAACCAATTACAACAGGAGCAAGTATAAGTGTAACCGGAACATTGGTTGAATCGCAAGGAAAAGGACAAAATGTAGAAATTCAAGCAGACAATATCATCGTGTACGGAAGTGCCGATCCAGAAACATATCCACTTCAAAAGAAAGGGCACACATTAGAATTTCTTCGTGAAATAGCCCACTTACGCCCTCGTACCAATACTTTTGGTGCCGTGTTCAGAATCAGACATCACATGGCTATTGCGATACATCAATTTTTTCATGAGCGGGGATTCTATTATTTTCATACACCAATTATCACTGCATCAGATGCAGAAGGTGCGGGACAAATGTTTCAAGTTACCACATTGGATCTCGCCAATGTGAAGAAAAACGAACAAGGAGAAGTCGATTTTTCGGAAGATTTTTTCGGAAGACACGCTAATTTAACTGTTTCTGGACAGTTGGAAGGAGAATTAGCAGCTATGGCGTTGGGAGCAATTTATACATTTGGACCCACATTTAGAGCAGAAAACTCCAATACACCACGACATTTATCCGAGTTTTGGATGATTGAACCCGAAGTAGCTTTTTACGACATTGAAGATAATATGGATTTAGCACAAGAATTTATTCAATATTGTGTTCAATGGGCATTGGAGCATTGTGCTGATGATTTAGCATTCTTAAACGATACGTATGATAAAGATTTAATCGAAAGATTAAAATTTGTAGTAGAAAATGATTTTGTCCGTTTAACTTACACGGAAGGAGTGAAAATTTTAGAAGAAGCTGTTCAAAAAGGGGTGAAATTTGAATACAGAGTAGGCTGGGGAGTTGATTTGCAGTCGGAGCATGAAAGATACTTGGTGGAACAACATTTCAAAAAACCGGTTATTTTGACCGATTATCCTCAAGAAATCAAAGCGTTTTATATGAAACTCAACGAGGATGGAAAGACAGTACGTGCAATGGATGTACTTTTCCCGAAAATTGGAGAAATAATTGGAGGTTCGCAACGCGAAGAGGATTATGATAAACTTCTTAATCGTGCGACTTCAATGGGCGTTCCACAAAAAGATATTTGGTGGTATTTGGATACCCGCCGCTATGGAACAGCACCGCATTCAGGTTTTGGTTTAGGATTTGAAAGATTGTTGTTGTTTGTTACAGGAATGTCAAACATCCGCGATGTGATTCCATTTCCACGAACACCGAACAATGCAGATTTTTGATTTGTAATTATATTGAAACTAAATATCTCATAAAGTGATAAGGTGTTTTATTGAATCACCTTATTGCTATTTTAAAAAAACACTATTAATATGGAAAACTTAAAAGTCAAAGAATTAGACAACGTAGTTGTTCTTTTTGCTGGCGATTCCGGTGATGGTATGCAACTTACGGGAACATTGTTCTCTAATATTTCTGCCATTATAGGAAATGAAATTTCTACATTTCCCGATTATCCTGCAGAAATTAGAGCACCACAAGGAACTTTAAGCGGAGTGTCCGGTTTTCAAGTTCATATAGGATCAAGCAAAGTTTATACACCGGGCGATGAAGCAGATGTATTTGTTGCGATGAATCCGGCTGCTTTAAAAACATATATTTCAAAAATAAAGAGGGGTGGGGCGATTATTTATGATGAAGATAGTTTCAAAAAAAGCGATTTGAATC
Organism: Paludibacteraceae bacterium; assembly: GCA_039811505.1. GTDB lineage: Bacteria > Bacteroidota > Bacteroidia > Bacteroidales > Paludibacteraceae > UPXZ01. Next base: position 4,396 of record JBDHYS010000035.1, read on the forward strand.
GTGCCGGATTTACTACTGAGAATCCTTTTTTAGAATTAGGCGTTTCAGAAACGATCACATTAATTCCAACCCAACTTACTTCACTTACTCAGAAAGGTTTGGAAAACTCTGAATTGGATAATAAAGATATTTTGAGAAGCAAAAATATGTTTGCTTTCGGTCTCATTTGTTGGTTGTTCAATCGTCCTTTGGATAAAGCAGAAATCTCAATAAAAAATAAATTTGGTAAAAATCGGATTGTATTAGAAGCCAATTTAAAAGTGCTCAACGATGGATATAATTACGGACACAATCTCCATTTATCCATTCCAACTTATACTATCGAACGATCTGAAAATACAAAACCCGGAAAATATACAAGTATTTCTGGCAATACAGCAACGGCGTATGGGTTGATTGCAGCAGCTGAAAAAGCCAATCTACAGCTTTTTTTGGGAAGTTATCCCATCACACCGGCATCCGATATTATGCAAGAATTATCGTTAAGGCGTGATTTAGGGGTGAAAGTGATGCAGTGTGAAGATGAAATTGCAGGAATTACAACCGCTATCGGTGCTGCATTTGCAGGAAGTTTGGCAGCTACAAATACTTCCGGACCAGGTTTAGCATTAAAATCAGAAGCAATCGGTTTAGCCGTAATGGCAGAATTGCCCATCGTGATTATCGATGTGATGCGTGGCGGTCCTTCTACGGGACTTCCCACTAAAACAGAACAAACAGATTTACTACAAGCATTGTATGGTAGAAATGGAGAAAGTCCCGTTGTGGTTATCGCTCCAAGTACGCCCGATGATTGTTTTCATTTCACATTTATGGCTTCTAAAATTGCTTTGGAACAGATGACACCTGTTATTGTTTTGTCCGATTCATTCTTGGGGAATGGAACGTCTCTTTGGAAACTTCCTAAATTAGCAGAATTACCTCCGATTTCCCCTAATTATGTAACATCAGATATTTCAGACTACAACGCAACCACAAGAAATGAAGAAACGTTGGCTCGTTATTGGGCAATTCCGGGAACCGAAGGGTTTAACTATCGCAATGGAGGATTAGAAAAAGACTATTATAAGGGAGGAATTTCATCTGATGCAATGAATCATCAAAAAATGGTCGATACACGTGAACAAAAAGTTCAAAACGTGGACAGATTAATTCCAGAATTAGAACTTTTTGGAGACAGTGATGCCGATTTATTGGTTGTTGGCTGGGGAAGTACAAAAGGACACTTGATGAGTGCTGTAACCGAAATGAGAGAAGAAGGTAAAAAAGTGGCATTAGCCCATTTTAATTATATCAAACCGCTTCCAAAAAATACAACGGAAATTCTATCTTCATTTTCCAAAATTATTGTTTGTGAATTGAACACAGGTCAATTTGCATCGTATTTAAGAACGAATGTACCCAATGTAGAGCTGTTGCAATACAACAAGGTGCAAGGACGCCCTTTTAAAGTGGCTGAATTAGTAGAAAAATTTGAATCAATCTTAAAATCAATGGAATAATGGACACAACAACAATAAAATACAACGCAAAAGATTTCAAAAGCGACCAACAAATTCGTTGGTGTCCGGGTTGTGGTGATTACGCCATCATTACAAGCATGCAAAAAGCGATGGCAGAAATAGGAATCCCGCCCCATCAAATTGCAGTTATTTCTGGAATTGGTTGCTCATCACGATTGCCATACTATATGAGCAGTTACGGTTTCCACACTATTCATGGACGTGGAGCAGCCATTGCAACGGGAGTTAAAGTTGCCAATCCCGAATTATCAGTTTGGCAAATTACAGGTGATGGTGATTGTTTGGCTATTGGAGGAAATCATTTTATACACAGCGTGAGAAGAAATGTAGATATAAATGTGCTGCTTTTTAACAATCAAATTTATGGATTGACAAAAGGACAATTTTCACCTACTTCACTCAAAGGACAAAAAACGAAATCTTCTCCTTATGGTACAATCGAAGAGCCATTTAGACCGGCAGAACTTACTTTTGGAGCAAGAGGAACCTTTTTTGCACGCCTTTTAGATGTGGATTTGAAAAATGCACAAGAAACAATGACTGCCGCTGCAACTCACAAAGGAACATCTGTGGTAGAATGTTTGGTAAATTGCATTATTTTCAACGATGGTGCCCACGGTTGGTTAAGCGATAAAGCTACACGACCCGATAAAATGATATTTCTTGAACATGGCAAACCGATGATATTTGGTGTAGAGGAGGACAAAGGACTTATTTTAGAAAACGGGAGGATAAAAGTTGTGAAAATTGGAGAAAACGGAATTACTAAGGAAGATATTCTTATTCACGATGCAAAAAATCCAAGTCCACTTCTACATTGGGAATTAGCAATGATGCAAGCTCCCGAAATGCCGATTGCTTTGGGTGTGATTCGTGCTGCAGAGGCTGAAACGTATGAGGTAGCAATGGAAAATCAGATTCAAGAAGTGAAAGCAAATTCAAAGATTGACAGTTTTGATACGCTGGTAGATTCATTGGAGCAGTGGGATATTTAAAAATCAACTTTGAATAATCGTTGCCAATTAAAAAACAATTCAATATAGAGTTGTGGGAAATGGAAATTTTACGTTTTAAAGTTTGCATTTTTTTATTTAAAATAGGCTGTTGATAAAATCTAAAATGACAATACATTTTTGCACCTAAGTTTTTTAAACACAAATGAACAATATAACCTAAATTTTATTATATTTGTATATTTTAATAAAAATTGGAACAATTTTGTTTGTTATACCATTTTTCTAAATCGAATAAAGTGAATAAATGAGTGATAACCTCCAACATATCTTAAAACAAGGCGAAAACGAAACCGCCGAATTTAAAGCTTCATTCAACGATGAGGTAATAATTTCGTTGGTGGCTTTTGCCAATACCAAAGGAGGAACCGTTTATGTCGGTGTGAAAAATGATGGAGGTGTACAAGGTGTAAAGATTGGAAAAGAAACTGTTCAGAAATGGGCAAATGAAATTAAATCAAAGACAGAACCGTCTATCATTCCGACAATCGATGTTGTGGAATATTCCGGTGAAACTATCGCTACTATTCACGTTCAGGAATTTCCGGTAAAACCGATTGCTCATAAAGGAAGATATTACAAAAGAATAAATAATTCCAATCATCAACTTTCTGTTTCGGAGATTTCTGATATTTATATGGTGTCTATGCAATATTCTTGGGACTCCTATCCGTATCCGAACGCGACGATAGATGATATTTCATCGGAACAAGTAACTGCGTTTATTTCAAAAGTAAATGAAAAAGGTCGCTTTCGATTGCCCGTTGCGCCACGAGAGGCATTATTTAAATTAAGAATGCTGAAAAATGATGTCCCTACCAACGCGGCAATGATTCTTTTTTCCAAAGAAAACCTTTTGTACAACGTGCACATCGGTCGGTTTAAAACGCCCTCTTTTATCATTGCGGATAAGATGATAAACGGAAATCTGTTTGATGTGGTAGAAGAATCCTTGCAAACCATTATTGGTCATTTGAAATTCGCGTTTGAAATTACGGGAAAAACTACCCAACGGACAGAAATCCCCGAATATCCTTTGGAAGCAATACGTGAAGCCTTGCTGAATACGCTTGTCCACAGAGATTATCAAAGTTCGACCGATGTACAAATAAAAATATTTGACAATAAAATCACGTTTTTCAATCCCGGAGGTTTGTACGGAAACATTACGGTAGAGGAACTCAAAACCGATACCTATCAGGCAAGCACAAGAAACAAACAAATTGCAGAGGCTTTTTATCTTACAGGCGATATTGAAAAGTACGGAAGCGGTTTTATCCGTATCAGAGAAGCCGTAGAGGAATATCCTACGATGCAGTTTTCGTATAAAAGCACCGCGCAGGGCTTTACTTCTGAATTTAGTTACGACCGGCAGAAAGTAGAAGATATTCCAGATGTCGGTGTAAATGAGGGATTAAATGAGGGATTAAATGAGGGATTAAATGTCGGTGTAAATGTCGGTGTAAATGTCGGTGTAAATGTCGGTGTAAATGTCGGTGTAAATGAAGTATTCAATATAATAAAAGAAAATCCGGGTATAAATTCGAAAGACTTACACACTAAATTTGATGTAACAACCAGAACAATTGAACGCTGGTTGAAACAACTTCGTGAGGAAAGGAAAATAGAATTTAGAGGAGCGGCAAAAACAGGAGGATATTATATTGTTGACAAGTAAGCAAATTGCGGAGGTTTTTTACCTAACTGGCGATATTAAAAAATACGTTAACGGTTTTCGTGTGGTTTTGTTTAATGAAAAATTAAAAGGTAACGAAAATGTCACCGAAAATAGGTTGTTACAAATTATAAAGTTGATAACAGAAAAACCACAAACAACCACGGCAGAAATTGCTTTGAGTTTGGGTGTAACAAAACGGACAATACTGAGAGACATTG
>JBDHYS010000036.1:0-8715 GCA_039811505.1 Paludibacteraceae bacterium
CCATTCCGATTGGGAACATCTTTTATCCAATATATTTTCTTTTTTTGTTTTAAGTTCCACGTTGTATTATTTTTACAGCGAAATCGCAAGTAAATTTTTATTTTTATCGATGATCACATCGGGAATAATTCTTTGGTTGATTGGTAGAGAAACTTGGCATATCGGATTAAGTGGATTAGTGTATGCTTTATCAACCTTTCTTTTTCTTAGTGGACTTATTCGGCGTCATATTCCTCTTATTGCAATTTCTTTTATTGTGGTGTTTTTATACGGAAACAATGTGTGGCATTTATTCCCTTGGCAAAAATTTGATCCCATTTCGTGGGAAGGACATTTAGCCGGCACAATAAGCGGATTGTTTTTTGCGTTATTATACAGAAAACGTGGACCTCAACGCATTGAAAAAGATTGGGGTGATGAAGATGAATTGGAGTTAGAAGAAGGTGAAGAGCCTTATTGGAATCATACAGAGGAAAACAATGAAATAAAACAATAATTTTATGGAAAAAAATACTACAAAAGAGATTAGCTTAGTTGATATTTTTGCTAATCTTTGGAATTGGATTGTAGAAGTATCAAAAAAAACAGTGCGTTTTTTAGGTGCAATTTTACAGTTACTTTACCGAAGAAAAATCTTAACGCTATCAATACTGATTTTAACTTTTATCATCGGACAATTTATTGCTCGCCCCTCTAATCGGAAGTATGAATCGGAAGCGATGGCTTATCTTTATGGGGTAAAATCAAATACAGTTATGGAGGTTGGAAGCCAGTTGTCAAAAAACTCTCCACTTTTTGATGCAACATCATTAAGTAAAAAATTAAATCTTCCCGAAACAATTGCAAAAAAACTTTTACGTGTGGATTTCTACAAAGTAGTAGATTATCTTGATGATGGCACTCCTGACGTAGTAGATTTCAAGCGAACCCATTCTCTAAAAGACACAATGAATGTTTATATTGATAATTTTGCATACATTCGAATCACCATTTTAGGAACATATCACGCTGAAAAATTAGGTAAAGCTGTACTGGATTATTTGAATAATAATGCTGAAATTAAATCCGATTTTGAAGCTTTTCGTGAGAGAGAAACGCAACGAATTATGATTGCAGAACTTGAAAAACAACGAATTGATAGTTTGGCGCGTGTAAAATATTTTGAAGATAACAAGCCAAATATTAAATTTGACAACAATCAAGTTTTGATAGGTAATCAAGAAACTCAACTGTTTTATAATCACATGTTGTTCTTACAAGACAGAAAATCTGATGCTGAATCGATTTTAGCAAAGGCAAAAAATCCTGTCGTGCTTCCATCTGACTTTGTAATCAATCCCAAGCCAATCAATAATCGCAAAAAAATGGCTTTACAATACCTTTTAATAGGTTTCTTAGCAAGCATTGCGTGTGCATTTACTTTTGAGAATTATAAAAAATGGATAGAGTTTTTGAAAAAGTAGAATAAAAACATTTTAATTTTTGAATAAAAGCTATTCTTCGACAAAAAGGGTAGCTTTTGTTTTTTTACACAATGAAAATCAATTTGATTTTATTACTTTTGCAACAACATTTCATAACTAAACACAATGGCAAAATATCCGGATTTTTTAAAATCAGGCGATGAAATAAGAATTATTTCTCCATCGGGAATCGTATCGCCTCAATTAATTGACGATGCAAAACTCAAAATCGAAACATGGGGATTTGTTCCAACAGAAGGAATGTTTACACGAGCCATTTACGGACGTTTTGCCGGAAATGAGCAGGAACGATTTACCGATTTACAACAAGCTCTTGACGATCCCAATGTAAAAGCAATTCTCTGCTCAAGAGGTGGTTATGGTTTATCTCAAATAATTGATAGGCTCGATTACAGCCGATTTTTAGAAAACCCAAAATGGATTATCGGGTTTAGTGATGTTACGATTTTGCACGAAGTTTTGTACAAGATGGGCGTTATTTCCATTCATGGCAATATGGCAAAGCACATTGCTTCACTCGATGCATATACAGATTCAATTGTCCAAATTGAAAATATATTAAAAGGAAAAATGCCCGCATATCAAGTTGATTTTGATAAAAACAATCGAATCGGAACAGAAAAAGGAAGATTGATTGGGGGAAATTTAGCCGTTTTTATGGGATTAAGAGGAACGAAATTCGAGCCATCATTCAAAGGGAATATTCTTTTTATTGAAGATGTGGGAGAAAAACCGTATCAAATTGACAGAATGATGCAAAACCTTAGATTGAGTGGTTTGCTTTCTCAGCTTAACGGACTGATTGTAGGACAATTTACAGAAACAGAAGAAGATCCGTTGATGAATGCTACAATTTATGAAATCATCAAAGAAAATGTAAAAAATTACGATTATCCTGTCTGTTTTAACTTTTCTGCTGGACACATTGATAATAATTTACCGCTTTTAATGGGTGCAAATGTAACGTTGAATGTAGATGAGCAATCCGCTAAAATTGAATTTCAATCCACTTTTTGGAAAAAAACAAAAAATCTATTTAAATAATATAAAACAAAATAATTATGTTTTCTGGAATTGTTGAAGAAGCGGCAATTGTTGTCGCATTAGAAAAAGAACAAGAAAATTTACATTTGACATTGCGCTGTTCATTTGTAGATGAGTTGAAAATCGACCAAAGCGTTTCGCACAATGGAGTTTGTTTGACGGTTGTGAAGAAAACATCTGATACTTACACCGTTACGGCAATAAAAGAGACACTTGATTTATCAAATTTAGGAAAATTGCAAGTTGGGGATAAAGTAAACGTGGAGCGAAGTATGATGATGAACGGACGCTTAGACGGGCATATTGTGCAGGGACACGTTGATCAAACTGCCGTTTGTAAAAATGTGGAAGAAGCCGATGGAAGTTGGTATTTCACATTTGAGTACGAGTTTAATAAAGAAATGGCAAAAAAGGGTTATTTCACAGTTGATAAAGGCTCTGTTACGGTGAATGGAGTAAGTCTTACGGTGGTGAAACCGACCAAAAACACATTCAAAGTTGCCATCATTCCTTACACTTTTGAGCATACAAATTTTCATCAAATCAAACCAAATTCAGTGGTAAACATTGAGTTTGATATTATAGGAAAATACATTAGTCGTATGGTTGAACTTGACAAATAAAGAAAATTTTGTACTCCAATTTTTGATTTTTATTTATTTGAATAGGTAAAAATTCCCTTTTTGAACTATCTTCCGTTTATATTGTTTTAAGCAAATAGATTGGAAGATTTTCTATTTTATAAAAGATTTCCAAAAAGGAAAATTAACATTGATTCCCATTCAATTTTGTACTCAAAAAAAATATGGAGCAACTAAAAAAACAGATACGCGATTCATTTTTAAATCCCACACTCTATTTTTTACCATCTTTGATTTTTATACTCATTGATGATTTTTGGGATGTTGATTTGGCGTGGAAATTCTCTTTTCCGGTTGCTTTTTTCCTAATTTTTTATGTCTATTACACCTATCGAAGAATGTTTTTATGGCATGGATTTTTATCGATAGGTTATTTGTTGATCGGTTTTGGGGCAAGTTTTTTTGCTTATTCAAGTGGTTTTTTCAAATACATAGGTGAAATAATCTTTTTATTGCTTATCGCTTTTATGTTTTTGAAAAGAAATGTATTTGAAAAGCTGTTGTACAAAACCGTTTCACATTCAATTCCGATGTCAAACAACGAAAACGAGCTGTTTCGAATGGCAAAAATGTTGTTTGTAGTCGTCTTACTGTATTTAATCACATGGCTGATTCTTGATAATTTCAATTTAGAAAACAAAGAAATTCTCATAAAAAGATTTCAATATATTTCTATTTTTGTGGTACTTGTTATCGGGCTTTTTGAGTCATTTCGGGTTATGATAATTCGCACGAAACTGATCAATGAAGAGTGGCTTCCAATTGTGGATGATAGGGGAAAAGTTATTGGAAATATCCAAAATAATCCCGATGTAAAATATGATAAACGATTGACATTTCCTGTTGTTCGGCTTTATTTTATAGAAAATGGAATGATGTATTTGCAAAAAAGAACAATGGATACAACTCCTGACGCACATTTGTGGGATGCTTCCATCAGCAGCTTAGTAAAAATTTCGGAATCGATTGACTCTACTTTGAATAAAATGTTGCTCAAAAAGTATAAAGTAGAATCTCATCGTTTTCTATTTCTATCTAACTATGTTTACCACGGCTCCGAACACGATCAATTTATCAATCTTTTTGTTTCTTGTCTTACTGAGGCGATTTATCCTCAACCGGGTGAAGTTACTTTTACAAAATGGTGGACACAAAAACAAATTGAACAAAACTTAGGAAGTGGAATTTTCTCAGAGCGATTTGAAAAAGAATATCAAATAATCAAACGAAGTGGGCTTTTGGATAAAATTCAATGTGATTGCGATTGTAAATTAAAAGAAGTATTTACAAATATCCCTGCTGTGAAAACCTCTTAAAATTTTTTCGTTTTGAAAGAAAGAATATGAATTGTTACGGCAATAGAAACGAGTATAAGCAACAATTGAAGATACCATCGCCCATTTACAACAAAGAAAACACTACCCAACATTACAATCCAAAGCGTCGAAATAGAAGATATTTTAGTTCCCAAAGGAATGGTTTTCGTTTCTTGAAAATTACGAATATATTCCCCAAAAAATTTGTGATTAACCAACCAATTATAAGGTTTTCCGGAACCTTTTGAAAAAAGAAATGCCGCCAACAATAAAAATGGTGTAGTGGGAAGAATTGGTAGAAAAATCCCCAAAACTCCCACTCCAAAACTCAACCAACCAAGAATAATAAATATTCTGTTTTTCATTCAATGATTTTTTTCATTTTCATTGTTTAACGCCTGTCATTCAAACTTGTATTAAATTTCCAGACTTTTCAATCTTTTGGATATCTTCAGTTTTAATTGATTTAGCACGTGGGTGCTTTCCATACATTGCCACAATTAATGAATCTGAAAAAGTTGTTGAAGGATCTTTCTCTTTTCCATCTAATTGTATTTTTAATCGTTTTATATAAGAACTATAAGCTATTGAGTCTTTTCTTGGTGCCGTAAATCGCAAATAAGCCAATTGCAACATCGTTTCAATATCATTTGTCGAAGAATATCCAACTATTCCTTCACGAAGTGTTGCAACTGTAGAGCGGACGTTTGCTGTTGTACCTGTAAGCAGTTTTTTTAGCTGTATGGCGTCAAAATCACCCAATCCTCCAAGTGAAACAAGGCTACTCATAAGTTCTAAATTGACAAATTCATCATCTTTATAAAGCGAAGTTCCACCAACACTAATTGCAGTTAATCGCACTTGATTTTCTTTTAATTGGGTCGGCTTTAGTACAATCGTAGCACCATTTCCCAACGTCCAAATTGTTGAACCAAATTTTCCTTTTTTGGTTTTCAAAACTATACCCGACTGTAACTCTCTCTCTCCCAACAAACTACTCGTAGGATGCAAATCTTCATAAGGCTTAATTGCACTCGAATTTACGTTTCTTAATTGAGATAAAACAGATGACTCAGTTGGTAAATTTTCAACATCCTGACAATAAGCCGCAATGACAATATTAGTGGAATCAGAAGCCCAATCTTCAAATTTTTCGTGAATATCTTCTTTAGAAACAGTATTTAATATTTCTTTTGAGATTGAATAATTACTGCTAACATTTTGTGCATTTATAGTAGAATAAAAGACGAGTGCAATCAATAAGATTGACAAAATCCGTTTAGGAATCATAATATTTAGTTTTTTTGACAAACAAAATTAATGAAATAATATGAAATATAATCATCCGAAATACAATATTTCTTCATTTTATGCAGAATATATAAAGATTTTACATAAATAGGAATTTACATACAACAACACAAACAACACACAAACAAAGAGATAACCCACTATTTCATTCTTTTTATTAATAATTATTTTATCCAAGGAACTACAAGGTAAATATTTTGTATAAATATACAAACACTGCTAATTGGCAAAAAATATGTTAATTATTATTCAATTATACACTTACAATTTTTACATTTCACAAATTATTCGATAAAGTTTTGAGGGGTTGAATCAGTTGATTATTTTTGTTGCAAAAATTAAAACATTAGCCAAATCCTAAAGAATAGAACACAAATGAAACAAATAAATAAACCGAATTAATAAACAAACATTATGAAAACAACAAGAAGAAGAATTGGGCTAATTTTATTGGGAATTGTTGTATTGTGTTGGTTGGCTGTTCCGATTCTTCCGTTTTTTAGTTTTCCTTACAAAGTAATTATTATCACTTCATTGCTTGTCGGAGGTGAGATTTTATTTGTTGTTACCGTTGCATTATTAGGAAAAGAATATTGGTTAAAAAAAAAATGGATTTAAAAAACTTTTTATCAAACAAGACAATAACAACCAAATCAATTAACTAAACTTTCTAAAAAAGGGATTAGAATCAAAAGGTGATTTCGATTCGGATCTTTGGCGGCATATAAAAGTGTAACTTTTTCATATATTTTAATCATTTCGGCAAAATCTTTTACTGCCTCGGATTGTTTTAATTCGGATTCATATTTCATTTTGAAACCGTCCCAATTTTCCTCTTTATTTTGATGAAACCATTCACGAAGTTGCTTTGAAGGCTCAATTTCTTTGTTCCACGCATCAAATTGCAACGCCTCTTTTTTCACTCCGCGGGGCCAAAGTTTATCAACCAAAACCCGAAAACCATCAGAAGATTCAGGTTCTTCATATACCCGTTTTGCTACAATTTTTGTCATTTTTTACCTCCATTTTTTATAACTTAAATAAACAAAAAAAACTAAACTCAGATAGAACGCAATTTACTCATTTGTAAAAACTTAATAATACGAAAACGAACATTCAGAAAATTTTCTATTCTTTAAATTAGTGTAATCCTTTTTTTTCATCTAACTTTGACCTTTCAATAAAAAACAAATAGTTTTTCATTATGTTCGTTTTTGAAGGTTTTGTTTTTGCTGCTTTAAACCCAATATTCTTATTTTTTATAAGTTTGTTGTCTTTGTTTGTTGCGTCCTATTTTCCAAACAAAACCACACACAACACACAAAACGTAAAGAACGAAATCAGTTATCACAAAGAATTACATTCTGAAAAATCTATTTTTTCGTATGCTGATTTTTATAGCAAACAAGAAAAATCACATCAAAATCACTCTTTTTTCTTCCATCCCAATCGAACAGATAATTTTCAAAATCTCGATTATCGAACCAAAACGAAAGAAAAAAAGTGGATTTGTGATAACATTATTTTTCAATCGCACAATCACAGTGCAATCATACTTCGCGCCCCTCCAAAATCATTGATTTTTAGTTAAACTTTCATTTTTTCAGAATTTTAGTCTGAGAAAAAAATCTACCAGAATAACAAATGGCAATCGTCATTTGCAATATTAATTGTTATAAAAAACATCAATGAAAAAAATATTTTATATCATTTCATTCTCTTTTATTGTCAATTTTTTATTTGCCAATGAAATAGAAACAGACAGCATTCAATCTATTTTGTTAGATGAATTTAGTGTATTCACAAACAAAGAAACAAACTCAGAAAATGCACCCGTATCTTCAAGCATTCTCGACAGCGAAAAAATAAACCAAACGCAATTATTTTCCACAAAAGATATAAGTGCAAAAGTTCCTAATTTTTATATGCCCGATTACGGTTCGGCAATGTCAAATTCTCCGTATGTCCGAGGTGTAGGTTCAAGATACAGCGGACAATCCATTGCTCTTTATGTAGATAATGTACCTTATTTAGAAAAAACGGCTTTCGATTTTGAGTTGTTTGATATTGCTCTAATTGAAGTGCTTCGAGGTCCGCAAGGCACACTTTATGGAAGAAATTCAATTGGTGGACTTGTGAATATTCACACGCTCTCACCACTCAATTATCAAGGTACAAAAGTGAGCATAAGCGGCGGAAATTTTGGTCAAATAAACGGCAGAATAAGCCATTATCAAAAACTGAACAAAGCAATTGGATTTTCCATTGGTGCTTATTACAAGCATCACGATGGATTTTTTAAAAATGACTACACCAATCAATCAGCCGACAAAGAAGATGGTGCCGGCGGAAGGGCAAAACTTACATGGAACGCATCAAACCGGTTAAAATTTGATTATATTTTAGATGTCGATTACATCAATCAAGGTGCTTTTCCTTACGGTTTGTACGATGAAAATACCAAAAAAGTGAATACGCCAAATTTTAACGATAAAAGTAATTATTTTAGAACAACCATAAATAACAGCTTCACATCACGTTACATTTTTGACAAGATGCTCGCAACTTTGTCGTTATCACACCAATATTTTGATGATCAGATGGATATCGACCAAGATTTTACACCCGAATCAATCTTCACATTACAGCAAAATCAAATTCAAAATCTTTATAATGCAGAAGCACTTCTAAAATCTTCTGGCAAAGGGAATTATCAATGGATTTTTGGAATAAATGGTTTCAACCAGCAACACGACTTGGAAGCGCCCGTCAAATTTAAACGAGATGGAATTACAAAATACATTGAATCGGCACTTCCGCCGGTTGCAAAAATCACAAATGACGTGATTGATATTCCGGGAACTTACGACACAAAACGCTCCGGTGCTGCCCTATTCCACCAATCTACACTCGATAATA
>JBDHYS010000037.1:0-8547 GCA_039811505.1 Paludibacteraceae bacterium
TTTGCATTTAGTAACGGAAAAGATGCTATTTATGGTCCGGTTTTTCAAAATAACACACACACAATGGCAAGAATTATAGAAACTGGAATTATGGAATCTGACTCTGTAAATTTACGTCATATTGCATTGATGCCAACAGACGAACTAAAAGCAGATAGCTTGATAAAAGTGCTTAAAGGCGGAGCAGATTTTGGAGAAATTGCCAGAAATTATTCGTTAGCTGATCAATCTGCACGTCTTGGAGGTGAAGTTGGTTGGATTACGCGTAATGCGTTGGGACAAGAAATTGCAGAACCTGCTTTTTCAAAAGGGATAAACGAAGTATTTAAAGTAAGCTCGGCACAAGGAATTCAAATTTTTCAAGTAAAAGAACGTACTCCAGCTCGTCCGAAAGTGAAATTGGCGATTTTAGAGAGAAAAATTTCTCCAAGTAACTTGTCATACAGCAAATTCTACAACGAAGCAAAAGCGTTTGCAGGTGTAGTTGCAGCGGATTCAAAGAAATTTGACGAAGAGGCACAAAAAAATGGTTACGTTGTACGTCCTTCAATGGAATTGAATAAAAATACCGATAATATAGATATGATTCCACAATCGCGTCAAGTTGTCCGTTGGGCGTATGAAAATGGACAAGGAGCGGTTTCAGATGTGTTTGATTGCGATAGAAATATATACATTGTGGCAAAAGTAAATAGCATCAATGATAAACTTTATCGCTCGCTCGAAGATGTGAAACCACAGTTGAAATCTCAAATTGTAAAAGAGAAAAAATCAGAAATTTTACAAAATGATTTGGCAGAAAAATTGAAAGTTTATCCTGCATTAGATGGATTAGCTCTGGCAATTGGTGAAGAAGTGAAAACAGCAACTGATGTTAATTTTGGAACATTGCAATTTGGCGATGCCGGAACTGAGCCTGCTGTAATTGGAAAAATAAGCGTTCTTGCTGCAAATCAAGTGAGTAAACCAATTGTTGGAAACAGCGGAGTGTTTGTTGTGGAACCTCTTGAAAAAACTGAAAACCCAATTCCATTTGATGCAAAAGCCGAAGCAGCTCAATTGGATTTCCGCAGTACACAAGCTTTGCCTTATTTGATTATTCAAAAATTAAAAGATAATTATAAAGTGGTGGATAATAGAGCTAATTTCTATTAAAAATCAACTAATTTGTATGGAATCGCCTCGAATAAATCAAAATTATTTGAGGCGATTTTAGTTTAAAACAAAAAAAATAGATTGCAGTTTTCTCATTCTACAATCTATCTTAAATTCAGTTGCAAAGCATGATTAAAAGCTCGAATTATTTCTTTTTGACAACTCTTTTCAATTTGTTTACGAGCCGAATGCCAATAATTACACTTTCTAAAATGGAAAAAATGCCCCTGTTCTTAAATGCATAAGAGACCATTTTCAAAGGCAACGAACCACCTTTTAACAACCCTAAAACAGTTGAATTACTTTTAAATGGAATAATCTCCTTTGATGAAGTTTGTAAAATTTCTTGTTGCATTTCGGCACTTGCTTTCAATTCCATTTTCACCTCCATCAAATCCTTAACGGTCAGATTTCGATAGCTATTCAACCTATTCCTTGTTGTCGTTGATATCTTTTCTCTCTTTTGTTTCATCATAGAAGATTTTTACCATAAACCGCAAAATGGGGTTTACGACCAATTTTTTGCGGAAAATGAAAAATATTAATAATAAAATAAGAAACAATCCTGCCACACACGCAAAACTGGCAATGTAACCAATTGCCGGTTCCAAAGCATAAGCCAAAGCAAACAAAAGATAGAACAAAATAACAAGCGAAAGTACCATCACAGTAAAAAGAATTAACAAGGCAGAAATTATACGTGTTAATTTTTCCACCAAACTTATCTGATAGTACTCAAATTTCAGTTCTATAAATTTCTTTAGCTCTGCATAAAACTGTTCGAGGTTCTCGACGTAACTCCCGTTTTTTTGTTCTTCCATTTTCACTAAGTAGTTATATCTTCTACTTCGCCTTTGATGTCATCAACAAGGTCTTCAAGGTCTGACTTTGTTAGATTGACACCTTTTTTCTTCAATGCTTCAATCAAATCTTCTTTTGTTGTCTCAAATTTTTCAACAATTTTTTTGCGTGTATCTTCTCCTTTTTCGGGAGCAAGTAAAACGCCCAACGCTGCACCTACAACTGCACCTCCAAGAAGTGCTGCTAAAACTCCACCTACATTTTTCATAATCATAAAATTTTTAAAAGTTAACAAATAATTAGTACTACAATTTAAACGCTGTACAAACAAAATTAGTTTGAAAAAAATACATATTATTCCGGTTTGTAACCAAAATTTTTCAATTTCAAATCCTTATTACGCCAATCTTTCTCTACTTTCACAAACAACTCCAAATAAACCTTCTTTTCAAAAAAGCTTTCAATATCTTTTCGTGCTTCTGAACCCACCTTTTTCAACGAACGACCGCCTTTTCCGATAATAATTCCTTTTTGAGAATCGCGTTCCACATAAATAATTCCATTAATGCGAATAATATTTTCTTCTTCTTTAAATTCCACTACTTCCACTTCCACAGAATAGGGAATCTCTTTGTCGTAATTCAGAAGAATTTTTTCTCTGATTATTTCTGTAACAAAAAATCGTGCCGGTTTGTCCGTTAATTGATCTTTGTCAAAAAAAGGAGGTGAATTTGGTATCACGTCAACAATTCTATTGAACAATGGCTGAATGTTAAATTGTTCCGTCGCAGAAACAGGAAAAATCTCCGCTTTTGGTAAAATGGCTTTCCATTTTTCCACCAATTCTTCTAACCGCTGCTGATCGATTAAATCAATCTTGTTAATGATAAGAATCAGATGTGTTTCCACTTGTTTTACCTTTTCTACAAACTCAATGTTTTTTTCGTAATCATCAAACACATCGGTAACGTAGAGCAACACATCGGAATCAGTCAATGCTGAGCGTGAAAACTTCAACATCGACTCTTGCAAACGATAATTTGGTTTCAAAACACCGGGCGTATCAGAATAGATAATCTGAAAATCTTCACCGTTCACAATTCCTAAAATCCGATGGCGTGTGGTTTGTGCCTTTGATGTGATGATGGATATTTTTTCTCCAACTAAAATGTTCATCAAAGTTGATTTACCAACATTTGGATTACCTACAATATTTACAAAACCCGATTTGTGCATATTTTTTGTTTTCTACAAATATAATAAAATAAAAGCAAAATATCAACAATTAAATTGTAAAATAAGTGTATTTACCAATCTATTTTTTTTATTCCCATCTCTTCCAAATATTCGTTGGCTAACTGAAAATGATTGTTCCCAATAAATCCACGATAAGCAGAAAGTGGCGAAGGGTGAACTGAAGTTAGTATTTTATGTTTTGAGGCATCAATAAAAACTTTTTTTTGTTGTGCGAAATTTCCCCACAGCATAAAAATCACTTTCTCTTTTTCGCGAGAAACCAACTGAATCGTAGCGTCTGTAAAAGTTTCCCAACCCTTTCCTTGATGTGATCCGGCTTGATGAGCACGCACCGTTAAAGTTGCGTTCAAAAGCAAAACTCCTTGCTCCGCCCAACGTTGCAAATTTCCCGATTTTGGAATTGCTTTTCCCATACTTCTCTCTATTTCCTTAAAAATATTGACCAACGATGGTGGCAATTCAACGCCGTCATTCACTGAAAAACAAAGACCGTGCGCTTGCAAGACGCCATGATAAGGGTCTTGACCGATGATAACTACTTTCACATCGTCAAACGGACAATTATCAAAAGCATTGAAAATTTGAAATGCGGGAGGAAAAATTGTTTTTGTTTGATACTCTTCTTTTATAAACGTAACAAGTTTTTCAAAATATGGTTTTTCAAATTCCGTTTGCAATCTCTTTTTCCAACTTTCTTCAATTTTCACTTCCATTTATCATTTTTTTCTACAATAAGAATAATATCAAAGAGAATCGACTGCCATTTTCAAATTATTCATCGCCTCTTCCAACACTGAAATAGGACAACCAATATTCAAACGCAAATGATTTTCGCCACCGGGACCAAAAGTAGTACCTTTATTCAATCCTAAATGGGCTTTATTTACCATAAAATCTTGGAGCTGATTGGTTGTCATTCCCAATTCGGAACAATCGAGCCACACAAGAAACGAGGCTTGTGGAATCATCGGTTTTATTTGAGGGATGTTTTTTGCTAAATATTCGACCACAAAATCCAAATTTTTCTGAACATACTCAAGCATCTGTTTTCTCCACTCCGAACCATTTTCATAAGCAGCTTTTGCAGCCACATAAGCAAAAATATTTCCATTTGCCAATTCGGAATTTTCAAGATATTCTTTGAATTTTCTTCTGATTTCGGGATTTGGAATAATATAGCTTGAACTTATCAAACCAGCAATATTAAAGGTTTTGCTTGGCGCCATATAAGTGATGCTGTTTTGCTGGGCTTGCTCCGAAACCGTTCCAAATGGGATGTGTCTAAATCCGTTTAATGCCATATCGGAATGAATTTCATCAGAAACCACCAAAATTCCGTGTTTGTAGCAAATTTCAGCAACTTTTTTCAACGATTCTGCATCCCAAACTCTTCCGCCCGGATTCTGAGGATTACACAAAATAAATAGGCGTGTTCGTCCCGTAATTTTCCGTTCAAAATCGTCAAAATCCATTTCAAATTGACCGTTTACAACCTTCAAAGGATTGAACACAACCTTCCGATTATTTTTTGCCGGAACGTTTATAAAAGGAGGATAAACAGGCGGTTGGACGATAATTTCATCGTTTGGTTGCGAAAATGCATTAATGGCAAAAGCCAAACCGGGTACAATTCCGGGTAAAAAACCGAGCCAATCACGCTCTATTCTGCAATAATGCAAATCGTTTATCCATTTCAAAACACTTTGAAAATAATCTTCACAAGGTGTTGAATATCCCAAAATAGGGTGATCGATCCGTTTATTAATAGCGTTTAAGATAAAATCGGGAGTACGAAAATCCATATCGGCAACCCACAACGGAATAATATCTTCACGACCAAACAGGGCTTTGCATTTTTCTATTTTAATAGCTCCGGTGTTATGTCGGTCTATTATTTCATCAAAATTGTAGTTCATAAATCGGTTTTTATTGTGCGATTTGAAAATAGTTTACAGCATACAAACTTAAAGAATTTTATTCATTATTTGTTAATTCGGAACAGAAATTTTATCAAATTATTCAAAAATATAGTTTTCTCATTTTTGATTTTCTCCCTAAATTAATGTACATTTGTAAATTATTGATTTCAATTTTAATTGCACGTTTTAATGGAAAATTACATTGTTTCGGCTCGAAAATACCGCCCTTCCACTTTTCGCTCTGTTGTGGGACAAGATGCACTTACCACAACGCTTAAAAATGCCATTTCATCCAATAAATTGGCTCACGCTTATCTTTTTTGCGGACCGCGAGGAGTAGGAAAAACAACTTGTGCCCGTATTTTTGCGAAAACAATTAATTGCCAAAATCGAACAGAAGAAAACGAAGCCTGTAATGTGTGCGAATCTTGTCAGTCTTTCAACGATCAGCGTTCGTACAGCATTCATGAATTAGATGCTGCCTCCAATAATGGAGTCGATGACATTCGAACATTGACTGAGCAAGTTCGGATTCCGCCACAAACCGGACGTTACAGCGTTTACATCATTGATGAGGTTCACATGCTTTCACAAGGTGCTTTCAATGCTTTTTTGAAAACTTTGGAAGAACCTCCAAAGCACGCTATTTTTATTTTAGCAACAACCGAAAAACATAAAATTATCCCCACAATTCTTTCACGATGCCAAATTTATGATTTCAATCGAATTTCAATAAAAGATACTGTTGCACATTTGAAATACGTTGCATCGCAAGAAAACGTAACAATTGAAGACAGCGCATTGAATGTTATTGCACGAAAAAGTGATGGTGGAATGCGAGATGCACTTTCCATTTTTGACCAGTTGGTAAGTTACAGCGGAAATAATATCACGTATCAATCCACAGTTGAAAACTTGAATGTACTCGATTACGAATACTATTTTCAATTGGTTGATGCAATGTTGGCAGGAGGTGTTTCGCAATCGCTTTTGCTTTTCAATGAAGTTTTGAACAAAGGATTTGATGCTCACCATTTTATTGGCGGTTTAAGTTCTCACCTTAGAGACATTTTAATAAGCAAAGATGCTGCCACCATTCAGCTTTTGGAAGTGAGCGACAGCGTTGGTGAACGATACAAGCAACAAGCTGCAAATTGTCCAATAGAGTTTTTGTACACAGCTTTAGCCATTTCCAATGAGTGTGATTTGAATTATAGATTGAGTAAAAACAAACGTCTATTGGTGGAAATTACACTGATAAAAATTTGTCAATTAACAGGAAATAAGAAAATTACAACAACGACACAAGTTTCTTTACAAACAGCTAACAACGAGCAAAAAGGAAAAGGCGAAATCGCACAAAAAGCTCCTGAAGTGAAAAAAGAGGAGAAAATTGAAGCAAAAACAGACGAAACGGAACCTAAAGCAGTAGAAGAACCGACTAATCAAAGCACAGTTTTACCAAAGTCTATTTCTATTTCTTCTTTTCAAGAAAAAACAGAAGACCCTGTAGTTGTGAGCAATCCTATAGCTACATTTACAAAAGAAAACCCATTTACAAATGAAGATTTGGTTGAAAAATGGAAAAACTTTGCGTCCACACAAAATTTAGATAAAGGGACAAAATCATTTTTAGATACACATTTGCCTTCATTGGTAGAAAACAATTTAATCCTGATAAAAATTGATAATATTTTTCAAGAAAAAGAGATTCATCAACTCAATATTTTGGCATATTTACGTGAACAATTAGGAAACGACACCATAAAATTAATTATTGAACAAATCCCGGAATCAGAACAACCAAAAAGACGCTCACAAGCGGAAATTTTTCAAGAAATGATTAATGAATTTCCATCTATACAAAAATTAAGTATTGATTTGGAAATGGAACCGGACGTGGATTAGATTTTTATTGTTTTATTTCCTATAAAAGAAACAAACTCAACGCCATAATTGCCATTCCAATCACAAAACCAACAATTGCGTAATGGTGCTGACCGTATTTTTCGGCACTTGGAAGCAGCTCGTCAACAGAAATATAAACCATAATTCCAGCTACAACAGCCATAATTGCACCCAATCCAAAAGAATTTAAATACGGGCTGAGAATGGCAAATCCAACCAAACCACCTAACGGCTCGGCTAAACCTGACGCAAACGAAAGCCAAAATGCTTTCAAGCGATTTCCTGTGGCAAAATAAATTGGGATAGAAACTGCAATCCCTTCGGGAATATTATGAATGGCAATGGCAATAGCAATTGGGATTCCTAATTCCGGAGAAACGATAGCCGATGAAAACGTGGCAATTCCTTCGGGAAAATTGTGGATTGCAATGGCAATTGCAGTCATAACGCCCATCCGTTTTAAATCTGTAAACTGATTTTGCATATCTTCCACTTTATGCAATTCATGCGGATTATCGGCTTTTGGGATAAGCATATCAATGATAAAAATAACTGCAATCCCGATAAAAAAGGAAATTGCAGTATAAAGTGATGCAATATCGGGTGCTTTAGTTTCAGACATTAAACGAATGGATTGAGGAAAAAGCTCTACAAAAGAGACATAAATCATCACCCCGGCTGAAAGCCCTAAAGAGAATGAGAGAAATTTTGTATTCGTTTTCTTAGTAAAAACAGCCAACGCACTTCCGATTCCGGTGCTTAAACCTGCAAATGCAGTAATAAGCAGTGCAAAAACAACATTATTTGATGTAAAATCCATTATTCAATAACTACACTTTTTAGTTTCGGAATTGTGGTTTGAAATTCTTTCAAATAAAATGGCTCGTAATAAGCCACATCGACAAAATCTTTATTTCTAAATTTTGTCTCTCCTAAAGAAATCATATTTTCTGCCAACGGTACAATTCCACCTACAAAATGACCGTTTTTATGTGTCAAAATAGTTTGACATTTGTCCGAACCATTTCCAAAAAAATAGATTGTTTTTTCTTCTATATATTCTGCAAAAGATTGCTCGTCAATAATTTTTGCCGTAATTTCTTCTACAATTTCCAATGTATCGGAATTTAATAAACAGGTGTAAACTTCCATTCTTCGAGCATCAATCATCGGACATAAAAGTACATTTTCATTTATTGAACGCACCGCTTTCAATCCGTAATTTAACACTTCGAGCGTATCAATTGCAATAAGTGGAATATCCAATCCGTAGCACAAACCTTTGGCGGTAGAAACTCCAATGCGAAGTCCTGTGTAAGAACCGGGTCCGCCACTTACAGCAACTGCATCGAGTTTTAAAGGGATTTTTTCGATAAAATTGAATGCTTCTTGTATAAATTGACTTAATAATGTGGCGTGATTCAATCCTTTGTCGTCAGAAAGTTTAAAAATACAATCCCCATTGTTGCTAACGGCAATAGGACAAACGTTGGTAGATGTTTCAATA
>JBDHYS010000038.1:0-8543 GCA_039811505.1 Paludibacteraceae bacterium
AACCGTAATTTCCAATCGTATATCGGTTGGCATACGCATGATTAATGCTAACGGAACGAAAACGCTCTTTCACCCAATTTATATTGGATAATCCATTGTAATTTATTGTCCAATTGGGCATAATATTCAAAATAGACAAAAACGGATTTGTGGAAACTTTTTCCACATCTTTTCCAGTGTAAGCAGCTAAAAATGCAGGAATTAAAACATCGGGAGAATTGATGTTAAATGTTCCATTATCGGGATTAAAATCACCTGTATATGCACGATCTTCATTAAAAAATCCGGTAGTTGGATATTTTGTTCCGATGTATTTATTTTCCAAACGCCTCTGTATTAGAATCCGATTATCTAAAAACTGTTGAAAAACAGGTGTGTAATAATTGTTTGAGGCGTTACCAATTTTCTGAAAAGCTGTTTTTATGGCAACTTGCGTCATATTAAAGTTTCCATTAAATGTTGAAGGCATTCCATCAAACATAAAATGAATGGTTGTATTGGATTGTGTTTGCCTTTTCGCTGTCAAGTCAATTTTCGAACCCGGAAGCGGTTCGAGCGTTGCTCTTATATCCAAATCAGAAGTGAATGCTTCATTTGCAGGATTAATAATATCTTGCCCCATATACAACCAATTGCTACTTCTCATTTTATTAAGGGTATTTTCATCGTGAAATCCGAACACAAAACCCCAACCGGGAGCATTAAATCCATCAATGGAAGATTGCCCTAAAAATTCTGGAGTGGGAAGAAATCCGGATAAAACCAAACTGTTAGATTGATTGTAGTTGATTGAAATTTTCCTGACAGACATCGGCAATCGAATAGCAAAATCGCTTATTTTCTCCGTAAAGCTTCGTTCGTTTGGATTTTTTGTAATAATATCAATCGTTGCTTTTTCTGCATCAAATGTGGGCAATACTACAACCGTTTGTGCATCTTTGGTTTTGTAAGGCAAACGAATTGGACGCCCATTTTCATCTTTGGCATTCAGCGTAAATTTTTCTGAATTTAATGCGTGCCGAATGGATAATGAATCGCCTTTCTTTAAATCAATTGTTTGATTGAATTTTTTAGGCGTAAAAGCAGGTTGTCTTGCACTTCTTTGCCCTCTTTCGATGACAGTTTTCAAATATTTGGATTTTTTAAATAGGCTTTCTAAATTCATATCACCATTTAAGGTGTATCTTCCCATTGAAGAAGCCATATTTCCAATATCCAAATTTCCTTCCATCGGAGCACTGCGATTCCAACTGTAGGTACTGTTATATTGTGCACTTGCCGTAATCCAATCTAAATAAGGAAGTTTGTCAATTGGAACTTTCCAAGAAGCATTGAACGTTTGTTGGTATGTGTAGGGTGTTCCCATTTTCTTAATGCTATTCCAAACCGTATCACGCCATGCTTCATAATGTTCTTTTCCAATTTCGGGCGTGTAATAACTCTCTTCAATGTTGGCATTCATCACGGTTTGCAGTCCAAACTCCAACGATTTACTGATTTTATGTTTAAATTCAAATTGTCTATTCCATAAAAAATCTTTACTAAACGAGATATTATTCATCATCGCATTAGATTGTCCCATAAAATCACGCAAAACAACTTGTGAATAGGCTCTATTCAAACTTGTGGAATAATTTAGAGAAGTCGGCAAATAATATAAATTAAAATCTTTTATCAGTTTTGTGGTTGGCTTGTTGAGCGATTTACTACTCTTAAAAGGCTCCCAAGGTTCCACGTTGAACGTGTAAGAATAATTGATAAGTGCTCGTTGTTGTTTGGATAAATTCTCCGCTACTTCGGGTGTATGTTCTAAATTTTCATTTGTAGAATAAGAAAAAGTAACGTTAGCGGGATCATAAAACATCGGTTTTTTGCTTCGTATGTTCACTTTTGCATTTGTGATGTTAAAAATCTTCGTTTGAACGACCGATTGACTGATGGATTTTAAAGAATCACTTTCAGACTTTTTTTCGAGCGATTTCAATGCGTCTTTTAAGACAATATCTTGATCCAAAGGATTGTATTTTGGTGAATTTGTTTCGTTGGAATAGGTAAAATAAGCTGGAATTTGAAGTTTGGCTTCTTTTGGTAAAAATCTTCCTAAATCCAATGCAGCTGAAATATTAAATTGATAAATATCTTCCATATTTCGGTTGGATACGTTGCTTTCCAACCCTCCAAATCCGGCGGTTTCAATTTTTCCTGCCATATTAATAGAACCCAAATCCGAAAGGTTGATTGCCAAATTTCCCAATGCTGCCCAACCTCCATCGTTATCAAAATCCGACATTCGCAGTTCGTTAATCCATATTTCACCCGATTTGAGTTCGCCGCTGTTATTTCGCACTCCCACAACAATGTTCTCAACATCAGAAATAGATGGATTACCTACAATTGTGATTTTGTTTTTTGGTTTTTCTGGGTCAGAAACAACAAAAGGCACCGAATTGGAGATATTATTTCCTTTTTGTTCCAAATTTCTTTGTAGTTTAGCATTTGTCAAAGCTGAAAAAGGAAAATCAAACATATTTTCCGGTTGCCAAACCGTATTTCTATCTGTTAAATTATTGTTTGAATACGTACCTTCGGGAGTTAATTTTAGCGGTATTTGATACTCATAATAATTGGAAACCATATCGGAGCCAATACGAATAAAACAACTCAACTCATTATCTTGAAGATTTTGAGCCACAGCAGATGCTTCTAACATAGCTTCGGCGTGTACAAACATTTGAAGTCGTTTGTAATTTCTCATATCCAGAAAACTGTTTTTGTACACAGCGCGACTTTCCGATGGAGACAAATCGGTAACACGAAGCACCAAAGCTTGTTCGTTTTGTTGTAAAAGTTGCGGCTGACTCGGATCGGTTTCGCGTGTGATTCCGGGAGGTAAAATATAATTCACAGGTTTTTTACGTCCATTTTCTTCAATATTTACGGCAAGTACGTCTAATTTAGAATTGGAAGCTGCAATGTTTTTATCCAAAGATTTATTGTAAGTACGCCATTCACCCCGCACCAAATCCAACGTAGCAAAACGCAAATGTGTTTCTTGTTCAAAATTGGTTAAAAACATTCGGATAAAACGGATGGATTTAAAATTCCGAATACCACCCACTTTTTTATCGTATTCATTTAATGGTATTTTAAATTGATACCATTTCACCTTTTCCGTTTTTCCATTTTTAAGACTTACTTCTGTTTCCAATACGTCGGTGATATAATTTTCCCCCACTCGCATTTTGTCGGGTCGAAGTTGTACTTTGTATTGGAAATATTTTTCGTACTCATTTAGCGTATTGTCATTGTTAATATCTTCAATATCAGGAAGAGTTGTTGCGTTGGTACTAAATCTATTTTCTACCGTTGCCGCATCGGGCGAATTTCCTTCCGTTCCGTTGTAGTATTTATATCGTTCTAAAATTCCCAATTCTTTTCTATCGTAATCACTTCCTAAAAAGAAATGATAATTGTCTCCAGAGGGGTCATTGAGTGGAGAATGTGGGTCATTTTCCATAGAAGTAATAGTTTCTGGTGAAAGCTTTACTCTTAGTTGTTCTACATAATTTTTATAGGTTGGAAATAGAAACTCATCTGCAGTTGATAGTCCGTTTAATCCCACGTCTTGTTTTGCTCTTGCTCCGGCGCTATTATCAAAAGCCACCACCGTTGATTGAACTGTTGGAACTCTACCCCATACTGTGGTTTCAAAATTTTGATTCGAATCATCAATAGGCAATCCGTGTTCGAACGATTTTTTTCCATCTTTCAAAATATCTTCGCTAATATCGCCTAAATTAAAATACAAATCGCCTCCTCTATTTTCTTCTTCCGGATAAATAAATGGATCCATCATCCAAAATTCAATTTGCTCAATATTAGAAACTTCAAAATCGGAATAATCTATCTTCCTCATAATTCCTCCCCAACGTTTTTGCGGGTTTGTCAATGTGCCGTTGAGATTCATTCCATCTACATCAAGATTGTACGGTCCTCGTTGTGTTGGATAATAGGAGAGATTGAGAAGTGAGATTAGCGAAGCTCCGCCGGTTGGATTAACATCCCGATTGGGAAAAATTTCCGTTTCACGCACTATTCGAGTATAATGATTTGATTGTGATTCCGCATTTCCACGCAAATTAGCCGGCGTCCGTTCCGATTCGTTATTAAGTGATTGATCCACCATATACCAAGCTAATAACGCTCTATTTTTTCCATAATCTATATCGTTGCTCAAAACAGCTTCGGGAAAAAGTCCATCAGGAGAAGAATCAAAAGGCGTACTTGCCAAAAACCAATAATATGGATAATGAATATCAATATTCGATTTAGTGGATTCAAAATCGTCAATGTACGACAAACCCGATTTGCTGATAACTTTTGAATGTCCGGGAATTAATTGCGCGTATTCTGCATTTAATGCGATGGTTGAAGGTTGCGTTACATTTACAAACGGAAGTTTGTCGAGCATATTTGTTAACCATTGTGATTCTTTTCGCCACGATGTGTTAAGCCCCCAAATGGTATTCTTTATCGGTTCGTTTCCTGTGTTTACCTTTTTCGTCAAAGGCATTTCAGAAAGGTGCATTATTGTTCCAGCCAACGAAAAATCTTTGCTAAATTGGTATTCAAGTTGTGTTCCGAAAAGAGATTTTCGTTGCATACTGAACATCGATTGACTCTCCAATTTGACATCAATATTCGTATTGGATTCTAAAATGGCTTTGTTTAAAATATTGACCGTTCCCATCATATAATCAACCGTATAGTCAACGTTTTCTGTCAATGTTCTACCACCAGCTGAAACAACTACTGAGCCACGCGGAACGTTCATTGCATTGAGTCGAATTTCAGAGCTTGATGAACTACCCTTGTAACGACCAACAAGTGAAAATTTATTTTTTTCACTCATTTCTCTTGCCACAATCAACGTAGAGTCGTACAATTCTTGAAAAACATATTTATCCGCTATCGCATTGTTTCCAATTTTTTCTCGCAAATGTGTTCCAAATGGTTCCAAAACAGGAAAAATAATTCGTCCTGTAGATGATAAAGCTGTATAACCTTCGATGTAGTCAAATTTCCCATCCGGATTTGTCGCATTTTTTGTGTCCAAACGGTCTAAATTCATCACTCGAAGCAATGTTTCGTTTGCAATTTTACCCTCTGGAATATATTGCAAATAGGTTCCGATGGAATCGTTGCGATACATAATATTCATCTGAAATCCTTCTTGCTGCATTTGCATTGCCCCAATTGAATAAATGTTTTTCATCATTAAGTCCCACGAAGCAAGTGTAGGCGACTGTGAAGTGCTTTTTAATAATTTCAAAATTAAAGCGTTGGGAGCTTTTACGTTGTCGTTGGAAAATTCACCAACTTGATAACTTGTGCCTCCGAGCGTAAAATCATAAGCAACTGCAAGGACTTCATCGGGATTCAATGATTGACGAAGTGAAATAAAACCGAGAGCCGCATTAAGTGTGTATTCACTTGGATCCAAACGGCGAGCATTTTCGATTTTCTCGTAATCTTCACCGCCCACCAAACCGAAGTTTGATAAAACGGCATTGGATTGTTGAATATCACGCACATTCGGAATGTTTACAATGGTGCTGTAAAGTGAATTAGCTGTATTGGAAGGCGTTTGATTGTTGGAAGTCCAGATTGGATTATTGATCCGTTTTGGTTCTCCTAAATCCATAAACCCGATAAGATTGCGTGCTTCATCAAATTTTCCCCGTTTATTTGTAATCCAAACTTCTACCCTGTTAATGATAATTCCTGAAGAGATAAAGGGCAATTTACTCATCGAGTTATTGTAAGAATCTCTAAAATAATGCCCTAAGAAAAAATGTCGGTTTTCATCGTACTGATCAATCTTCACTTCAAAAGAAGTTGTTTGTGCTCCTCCTTTGGAGCTGATGGTTTGTGATTGTGATTCTTGTTGCGATGCAACGGCAGCAATTTTTAATTTTCCGAATTGAAGTTCCGTTTTAATTCCAAAGAGAGCACTGCTTCCGGTGATAAGCGATCCGTTCAAAGGCATACTTACATTTCCGGCTTCAATTAGTCTTATTATATCATCTTCTTTCCCTTTGAAAGAAAGTTTTGCCAAACTTTGATCAAAATCAAACGATGCTTCAGTGTTGTAATTGAGTCCAAAATTGATTTTGTCACCAACAGTCCCTGTTACATTCATTTGAATTTTTTGTTCAAAATTGGGGATATTGGATCTTCTTGCTCGTTGTGGAAGAGCAGGATTATCGGTAAATTGACTTTTAAAACCAAAAATCAGTTCCGCAGAACCTTGAGTTTTTACTTGAACGCCACCCGGTCCAAAAACCTTGTCAGCTGGACCCAAGCTAAATTTCATATCGGTAATGGAAAATTTATCTTCGTTATCGACTGCTGCTTTCGTATTTTTATCTTTCCAATATTCCTGCATCGATTTTTTAAGCGAATATTCATTATATTCATCAGTTGTGAGAAGATACGGAGTGGAAATTTCAAGTTCTCCAACTTTGGTACGCATTAGATAATTTCCCGTTTTGAAATCAAATTCAACATCCGTTTTTATATTGGAAGGATTTTTCAAATCCATCGGATATTGTTTTTGTAAATCATCATACGTTTCAAGGCTGTTTTTATTGATTGGAAAACGGACAATTGTATCTTTTGAAGCCGTTGTTGCCGTGTTTGTGTTTTGAAATTCCGTTTCATAAAAAGATACAAAATTTCTTGTGGAATTTATGAAACCTAAGATTCCGCTGATTAAAATTGTAACTATAATTATGGTTAAACGTTTTCTGCTCACAATAAAAAAGTGTGTGATTTACAAATTTTCTTAATTTTTTAGAGCATTTTTAGAGCTAATTTCAATGCTTGTTCAACTCTTACATCGCTGTTTTCTTTCATAATTTTATCCACAACTTTTTGCGATGCAAGAGGAGAAAAACCAAGCATTGTGAGAGCTGATAAAGTCTCTTCACGCACAGAATTGATTTCTAAGATTGAAGTAACGTCTATCTCTTTTTTGTCAGAAACAGCTATTTTGAGTATTTTGTCTTTCAAATCAATGATGATTCTTTGTGCCGTTTTGGGACCGATTCCTTTTATTGCATTCAAAGCCGTTGCGTTTCCGGTAGCAATTAATTGTTGAAGCTCCTGAGTGGAATAAGACGACATAATTACGCGGGCTGTATTTGCTCCGATGCCCGAAACTGAAATTAAAAGCAAAAATAATTCACGTTCGTCTTTGCTCAAAAAACCAAAAAGATTGTACACATCTTCACGAATTACCTCGTAAATGAATAATTTGGTTTCGTTTTGATTTTTCAGTTCTGTGTAAGTTGTAAGGGCTATATTGATAAAATAACCAATTCCATTTGATTCAATAACGGTATTTGTTGGAGTTAGCTCAACGATTGGTCCTTTTATATAATCTATCATATTAATGGTGTTAAATTAAATCCTTTGTTGATTTTATTTCAAGTAAATAACGATAAAAAGAGAATATTAGTACAATAAACGATTAAATTTCCGTTGTTGGTGTTTGCTTTTTTACCCTAAAAGCACAATAAATTTAGTTTTAATGATGTATCCTATCATACATATTATAAGATTTTCTGTTTTCGACCACAAATTTTAAATATTTATCAAGAAAATATTTTCTTTTTTCAAAAGATTTTCAACTGCTTGTAACTATTGCATTTAAATTACTCACTTTTAGGATATAATTCTAAAAGAAAAGACTGAAATCTAAATAAACTCCAGTCTTTTATCTTAATAAAACAGTTAAAATTACCGAGCTTATTCCTCAATAATTATTTCTGTTGAGATTTTTGCTACTTCTTTTAATGTTGCAGCAACGCCACAGTAAGTTTCTTGGGACATATTAACGGCTTTTGTCAGTTTGTCCATTGGTAAATCTTTTCCTTTAAATGTGTAAATCACACGTACATCTTCATAATACTTTGGATGTTCATCTCTCACTATTCCTTCCACTCGAACAAGACAGGAGTTAATATCAACTCTCATCTTTTTTAATATTGAGACCACGTCCATTCCTGTACATCCTGCTAATCCGGCAAGTAAAAGCATTTTTGGACTTGCTCCTAAATCATTTCCACCGGATTCAGCTGTGGCATCAGTTGTAATTTTATGACCATTAAGATCGTGCTTAAAAGTTAAATTTCCTTTCCATTCTGAGTTTACAATGTGTTTCATATCCTCTTATTTTTGTTTGATTTTGACTAATTTAATTGTAATATATAACGCATAGTTTAGCTGAATGTTTCTTTATAAAGTAATTTTGTGTTTATCTTTGTAGCAAACTATATATTTTTATTATGAATTTTAAAAGTGATGAGAAAAGGAAAATTTATTATGCACTTTTTTTCCCTGTGATAATTTCTTTTTTCGTAATTTTAGTTTTTGTTTTTGAGCAAACGATGGAGTTGAACTTTAAATACGGAGGGGTTTTTCCATTGGACGTAAAAACATTGCCCAATATTTTCACGATGCCTTTTGTCCATTCCGAT
>JBDHYS010000039.1:0-8539 GCA_039811505.1 Paludibacteraceae bacterium
AAAAATATATCCAAACGGAAAGAAGAACCAAGATTTTTTCATTAAGAATCCGGCTTTTTTATTGATGCTCCAATAATATAATTTTCCGAGTAAAAAATCGTAATTACTCGTGTGTGGTGCTACACAAATTATACTTTTTGGCACATCTTCTACCGTGTGAATCGCTTTCCAACCAAAAAAACTGAGTATCGCATTGCTTATATTCATTGTCTTTATGCTTTAATATCTCACAAAACTACTTCTTTTATTTCATCCTACAAGTTATTGATAACTTTTTTAAAAACAATACCACTTATTTTGTAACTTTGTAATTTGTAAATCGAAATTATCACGTTGTAAAAAACGGTGAGATTGAATAATATTGAGTAAATGGAATTTCTTAAAGAACTAAATAATAGTCAGTTGGAGGCGGTAAAATACATGGACGGACCTTCATTGGTAATTGCAGGAGCCGGTTCAGGCAAAACGCGTGTTTTGACGTATAAAATTGCTTATTTGCTTTCGCAGGGTATTTTTCCTTCCTCAATAATGGCACTTACATTTACGAATAAAGCAGCCAGAGAAATGAGAAATAGGATAGGGGAGCAAGTTGGTTTTAAGCAATCTCGCTATTTGTGGATGGGCACTTTTCACTCCATTTTTTCCCGTATTTTGCGAGCGGAAGCACAATTTCTTGGTTTTACAAAAGATTTTAGCATTTATGATTCGTCCGACAGCAAAAGTTTGATTAAAAGTATCATCAAAGAGCTTCAATTGGACGATAAAGTGTATAAAGCAAACAATATTCATTCTCGTATTTCGTATGCAAAAAATAATCTGATGACGGCGGATATGTATTATAATAACACAGATACCAATTCGTCAGATCGGCTTGCACGCGTTCCTCGAACGAATGAAATATACGCTCTTTATGCTGCCCGTTGTAAACAAGCAAATGCGATGGATTTTGATGATTTGTTGTTGTACACAAACATCCTTTTTCGGAACAATCCAGGTGTGTTGGAAAAATATCAAAAGCAATTTAACTATATTTTGGTTGATGAATATCAAGATACGAATTTTGCTCAATATTTGATTGTGAAAAGATTAGCTGAAAAACACGAAAAAATTTGTGTTGTGGGCGATGACGCACAAAGCATCTATTCATTTCGAGGTGCCAACATTGACAATATTCTAAAATTTCAGCAAACGTATCAAAATGCACGATTATTTAAGTTGGAACAAAATTATCGTTCTACACAAAACATTGTGAATGCAGCCAACAGTTTAATCGGAAAAAACTCAGAACAAATTCAAAAAACAATTTTTTCTGAAAATGAAAGTGGCGATTTAATCAAAATTTTCACCTCTCGCACCGATTACGAAGAGGGAGAAATGGTTGCAGATAATTTATTGGAAATAAGACAAAAAGGGAAACAGGAATATAGAGAATTTGCTGTTTTGTACCGTACAAACTCGCAATCGCGTGTTATGGAAGAAGCTTTTCGGCGAAAAAATATCCCGTATCGAATTTACGGTGGCGTTTCGTTTTATCAACGCAAGGAAATTAAAGACACGTTGTCTTATTTGAGACTGGTGGTAAATAACCACGATGATGAGGCGTTGAAAAGAATAATTAACGTGCCGGCACGTGGAATTGGAGCTGTAACATTGGAAAAAATTGCAGAAACGGCACAACTTCATTCTGTAAATAATTGGGAAATTTTACAAGATATTTTAAAATTTAATTTGCCTGTAAACAGTGGCATTGCCAATAAATTGGTCAAATTTAGAGATTTTATACAACAATTTTCTCAAAAAGCCGAAAATGTGGAGGCGTATCAATTGGCAACGGAAATTATTCAAGGAAGTGGATTAATTGCCGATGCGATGAACGATAAATCTGCCGAAGGATTGAGCCGATTGGATAATATCCAAGAATTATTGAAAGCGATTCACGAATTTGAGGAGCAACAACACAATGAAACGCCCGATTCTTTTGTTTTGTTATCCAATTTTCTTTCAGAAGTGTCATTATTGACAGACCAAGATGATGAAGAAAGTGATGCAACCGATAAAGTTACACTTATGACCATTCACGCTGCAAAAGGATTGGAATTTAACACTGTTTTCATTGTGGGAATGGAAGAGGATTTATTCCCTTCTCCTTATGCACAAAATATTCGGGAATTGGAAGAAGAACGAAGGCTTTTTTACGTTGCAATAACGCGTGCCAAACAAAACTGCTTTATCAGCCATTCAAAATCTCGATTTAGAAACGGTTCGATGAATTTCTCCAATCCAAGCCGATTTATAAAAGACATCGACAAGCGATTTGTAGAGTGGGAAGAAGAAACAAATTTTACATCTACACTTTTTTCCAAGAAATGGGACGATGATGTGGATATAGAACGAAATTACTTTCAACAATCGGTGGCAAGAGAAGGAAAATCGGTTGCAAAATCTTCTTTTCCGCAAAAGAAATTGATAAAAATCACATCAAATAACGAAACAGAAAAAACTGTTGTACAAAATGAAGCACTTCCTACCGGTTGTATGGTAAGACACGCTATTTTCGGAATTGGAAAAGTGATTGAAACAAGCGTTGTAAATGGAAATGAAAAAGCCGAGATTGATTTTGGAGAAAAAGGAAAAAAATCTCTTCTTCTCAAATTTGCAAAATTGGAAGTGTTGAAATAATTTTTTTCAAATAAAAATTTAAAAAAATGCTCATTTTTTGGAATGAATAGGAAGAATTATCTTTTAAAAATTATCTTTGTAACAAAAACCATTTTTTAGGAAAACAATATAAAAATAAATAATAAACATGGCAAAAACAACTGACGAGAACTCAAAAGTAGTATCTGAAAAACTGAAAGCATTGCAACTCGCGATGGACAAAATCGATAAAGATCATGGAAAAGGTGCAATTATGCGAATGGGCGACAGCGTAATCGAAGATATGGAAGTAATTCCGACCGGCTCCATTGGCTTGAATTTAGCTTTAGGCGTTGGAGGTTATCCTCGCGGAAGAGTAATTGAAATTTACGGACCAGAATCGTCCGGAAAAACAACGCTGGCAATTCATGCTATTGCAGAGGCTCAAAAATTAGGTGGAATAGCTGCTTTTATCGATGCAGAACATGCTTTTGATAGATCTTATGCTGAAAAATTGGGCGTTTTAACCAATGAATTGGTAATTTCTCAACCCGACAGTGGCGAACAGGCGTTGGATATTGCAGATCAATTGATTCGTTCAGCTGCGGTAGATATTATTGTGATTGACTCTGTGGCAGCGCTTACACCCAAAAAGGAAATCGAAGGCGATATGGGCGATTCAAATGTGGGATTGCAAGCGAGATTAATGTCGCAAGCGTTGCGAAAACTCACTTCAAATATCAGTAAAACCAACACAACTTGTATTTTTATCAATCAACTTCGTGATAAAATTGGCGTGATGTTCGGAAGTCCCGAAACAACAACCGGTGGAAATGCCCTCAAGTTCTATTCTTCTGTCCGTTTGGATATTCGTCGCATTAGTCAGCTAAAAGATGGCGATGAACCAATAGGAAATCAAGTGCGGGTGAAAGTTGTAAAGAATAAAGTTGCTCCACCGTTCAAAAAAGCAGAATTTGATATTATGTTTGGTCAAGGAATTTCAAAAGTTGGTGAAATTGTAGATTTGGGTGTTGAGGCAGAAATCATTAAAAAAAGCGGTTCTTGGTTTAGTTATGGTGAAACAAAACTAGGTCAAGGACGAGATTTTGTTAAAACATTGTTAAAAGATAATCCCGATTTAGCCAATGAATTGGAAGGAAAGATTATGGAAAAACTTAAAAAAACCGATGATTAAATCATTAAATTACATCTCCTTGTAAATTTTGTATGGGGAGGTGTAATTTCTATATTTAGACTTTATTGGCAACCATTTTAAAATTTCTAAATATTGAATAAATTATTCGACTCTCATATCAATTTCAGGCAATTTTTAATCCTATTGATTGCCTTTATAATTGTAGAAATCAGTTTTCGGTTTTTATTTCATCCTACCACTTTATCGCTGCTTTTTCCTGTATTTGTAGTTTGTCTTTACAGAAAACAGAATAGGAAAAGGGTAAAACTCGGAAATTGTTGGTTTTATTTACTCCCTTTTTTACTTGCAACGCCTGTTTATATTTACATAATTGTTACTTACGGATACGGACTTAAATTGTTCTATTTTTTAGCTGTTACCCATATCATTACAACATACAGCTTAATTATTCCGCCTTTTGTAAAAGGAATTAGTACATTTTATTGTGGAATCGAAAAGAGAAAAAACGATTTATTAACGTTTATTTCGCTTCTTTTTATGTTCAATGCAACTATAATTATGACGTTGGAATTTGTAGTTTTTTCTCATTTAGGCTCGAAAGATTTATTCCCATTGATTAAATCAATCAATACGTTTCTTTCATTATTATTAATTGTAATGGTTATTTTGCTGCTCCATTTTCTTCATGAAACTCGCTCGTTGCAAGAAATGAAAATGTGTGATGACGAGAAAATGAAAGAAATAAAAACAATTATCGAACATCTATTTAATGACGAAAAAGTGTTTTTAGACAGCGATATTTCCCTTCAAAAACTATATTTAATGACTAAAAATCCATTGTTTGATTTGAAATTTTTCTTTGACAATTATTTAATGACCGATTTTACAATTTTTGTAGCTAAATATAGAATTCAATATGCGATTGAACTGTTGGAAAAAGAGGGAAAAAACTACACTATAGAAACGGTTGCTACACTTTGCGGTTACAACAGTAAAGCAACTTTTAATAAATATTTTAAATTGATAACCGGCACAATTCCGTCTGATTATACTCTTAATAACTGATATTGTTAAAAATGGGCTTATTAATCATCACTCGAATCACAATAATTCTGCTTTTATTAGCAGCAGTTCATCTTTTCCATAACATTCCAAATAAAAGCAAAACAGATAAAATTTTCGGAATAATAATAATTGCTAATTTAGTTCATAATTTATTTTATTTACCGGTATCGTTGATCGGTGGTGCTAATTGTAAGTATATTGACGATGTGGCACCGTTTTCACTTTTATATGGACCATTATTACTAACTTATTGTAAATCTTTTATTGGTAAGGCTATAAAAAAGAAATTTGTTGTTCTTCATTCAGTTCCAATTGTTCTTGCTTGGATAGCTTATTTTGTATTTGTTTTCAATCAAACTTTTAGAGAAACTTATTACGTTTCTTTTTATAAGTTTATTTTCGTTTTTATAGGAATTTCAGTATTGTCTTATAGTATTTACATACTCTTCTTTTCAAAAAAAGTAAATTTATTAAGTGAAATTTATTATTTCTGTTGGTTTTTACTTATTGGAGGCTTATTAATGTTATTTATGAGCAATAATATTACTCAAGAATCTTTAGATGCTTCATTAAGTCAAAAGGAAAATATTTTTTCAATGCTAATTTTCACCTATATGTTTATGGGGGCTTTAATCCTCTTTTTGTGGTCGTTGTCGCATTTCAGAAATGGAATAATGGCTGATGACAGTACGTTCTTTTTACCAAAAATTAGCAAAGCACAAAATCAAAAAGTAAAAGATAAAATCTCAACAGTAAATGAAGTGTCAAATGAAGAAGTTGAACTAACAAAGCAGTTTTTTAATTCAAATGCGGTTACCAATAAAGACATTACCATAAAATCTGCTGCAAATGAAATTGGAATAACACAACATCTTCTCAAACAGATTATAGAAGCAGAATATGAAACATCTTTTAATAAACTGCTGACAATAAAGAGAATACAATATGCTTGTGTGCTTATTGAAACCAATGAAAAGGAAATTTTAGAAAATTTGCCTGATTTAAGTGGCTTTTCATCAATTGGTACTTTTTACAGGAATTTTAAAGAACAAGTTGGAATGTCGCCATTAGCATACAAAAAAGAGAGTGAAAAAAAATAAAAAGAAAAAAGTAGAATTTTTTTTAGAATGATTGATGTGAAAATGTTTTTCAGTAAATCTAATTTAGAATTAAACTAATGAATTTATATTTAATATTTATTCCGAATGTAATTGCAATGATTGGAATTTCTTATTTTTTATTTCTGAAAAATAAGAGAGCACCGGGAGTTCGGCTTGTTCCGTATATTCTTGTCTTAATTATGCTTGAGGGACTGTATATTCTTGCTTCAACCAGAATTGCTCCCATTAAAATAGAATACAGTGGTTTGTTTGCTCCTCCATTTGCACTTACCATTTTGACGATTTTGTATTTATTTGTTAATGAAGTGATTAGAGAAACTAAAATCAATTCTATAAAATTTGTCCTTTATTTTATTCCTATTCTAATATTGCTTTTATTCTATTTTTATGGTTTTATAAATCCGCGTTTTATCGAAAAACACATTGTTTTGCTATATATGGTGAAAAATTTCATAGCAATTGCTATGAGTTTATTCTATTTCATCTTATTATTCATATTAAAGAACGATAAAAGATACGGTAAGAATAATTATTCAAAATTTGTCAGTGTTTTTTATTTAATTTTCCAAACTGTTTGGCTCTATTTAATTCTTAGAGTAATCTTAAATTATTATTCAGGCTATTACCGTGTTTCTGGTTTAACCAATTTTATACGGATTATGGAAATTTTTGTAACAATCGGACTCTATTTTTATCTTTTTTATATCCATAAAAACGAATTGATTGCCGAAAGAAACAGGCGACATTCACATTTTAACTTGTACAAAAGCGAAAAAGAGAAATCGCAGAAATTTGATTCCAAATTGATTAAAGAAGATAATCCGGAAGTTTCAAATGAAGAAGCAGATAATTCGAAACGCAAAAACATTCGGAAAATTCAAAATTTCTTTGACAATAACGAGTCTGTTTATCTTCGGTCTGATTTTAATTTGGATACACTGCAACAATTAACTCAAATTAGGAGAACAGATTTAACGCAAATTTTCAACAAAGAATTTAGTGTGAGTTTTAGTAAATATCTGAATGAAAAACGGATAAAATATGCTTGTAAATTGATTGAAAATGATGAAGATAAAGAGCTTACAGTTGTTGATTTAACGCAAAAATGTGGTTACAAATCTCGTACTTCTTTCTATAAAAATTTTGAAACCGAAACGGGAATGACTATAAATGCGTATCGGGAAAAACTTAATTCAGAATAAATTTATTCGTAAATTTTCCATAAAAACAAAAAAGCTAATTTCTCGTAATAAAGAAATTAGCTTTTTTTAA
Source organism: Paludibacteraceae bacterium (assembly GCA_039811505.1). Taxonomy (GTDB): domain Bacteria; phylum Bacteroidota; class Bacteroidia; order Bacteroidales; family Paludibacteraceae; genus UPXZ01. The sequence continues at coordinate 7,252 of JBDHYS010000039.1, forward strand.
TTGCCATAAGTGCGGAAGCTGGGGGATTCGAACCCCCGGTACAGTTACCCGTACGACAGTTTAGCAAACTGTTGGTTTCAGCCACTCACCCAAACTTCCAAGGATGACTTTTTGAAAATCGAATGCAAAGATAGTGAACGTTTTTTGAATGACAAAACCTTTTCGTATGAAAAATGTAAAAACTATTCTTTATATTTGTATTTAAATTTTTCACAAGGTTTTTGATATGACAAGAAAAAAAGGAATAAGTGTATTACTTGCTATTTTAAGTTTTATTTTTGCTGTTGGAATCGGATATGTCTATTTTCTTTTTTTCAAGCCCAATGTTTTAACCGGTGATGAAAAGTTCACTTATCTTTACGTGTATGATTCTGATACGAAAAAGGATGTCTTCGATCAACTAAAACAGCAAAGTACTGTTAAACATCCATCTTCACTTTTGCAAGTTTCATCGCTTCTGAAGTATGAGAAAATCCGTTCCGGACGATACAAAGTAGAGAACAAAATGAATAATTTGGAGATAATAAGAATGCTTAGAAGCGGTAATCAAACTGCTCTACAACTTAAAATAAACAACATTCGTACGAAAGAGAATTTAGCTGCTAAATTATCACAACAATTGATGGCAGATTCATTGGAATTTATTTCATTGCTATCAGATTCAGCTTATCAAGCAACTTTTGGATTGAATCCTGAGACTGCTCTTACCCTGTTTTTACCCAACAGTTATGAAGTTTATTGGAACATTCAGCCCGAAAAACTTTTTGATAGAATGGCAAAAGAATATCAAAAATTTTGGAACGAAGAACGAAGAAAAAAAGCTGCTGCCATTCCATTGTCCGAAACAGAAGTTGGTATTTTAGCTTCCATTGTTGATGCTGAATCGAATGCGTCTAATGAAAAACCTATTATTGCAGGCTTGTATATTAATCGATTGGAAAAAGGAATACCTTTGCAAGCCGATCCCACAGTAATTTTTGCTGCAAATGATTTTACTATTCGTCGGGTTTTGAATGCCCACACAAAAATTGATTCGCCCTACAACACATATAAATACAAAGGGCTTCCGCCGGGTCCAATTCGCATTGCTTCAATTGATGGAATTGATGCGGTGCTAAATTACAGCAAACACAACTATATCTTTATGTGTGCAAAGGAAACGTTGAATGGTGAGCATAATTTTGCTGTTACTTGGCAAGAACACCTTCAAAACGCCCGTAAATATCAAAATGCTTTGAATGAAAGAGGAATAAGAAAATAGATTTTTTATTTTTGATTGCTTTTATTT